>CAZDJH010000045.1:0-15011 GCA_964505645.1 uncultured archaeon
AAAAAGACTTTACATATTACATTAAATTAAAAAATAAGAATTAAATTGATAAGAAGTAAGGTTGTTTTTTAGATGCAAAAAAATAATATATAATACTTTATTTACTACTTTAAAATAAATAAAAAGGTATTAGGATATCATGTTAATATTATCATCAATCGAATATTTCAAAGGGATTTCAAACATTCTCGTAGTTGCGATTCAACTTATTATTGGGTTGAAAATCGTTTTAAAATACCCAAAATATAAAGATACAACATTTCTATATATTGGACTTGCTTGGATGTTAGTTATCTCGCCTTATTTTAGTACCGTAGTGAGCTTCCTCTATACCGCTATCATGGGAGAATTAATTAGTTTTCAAGTATATATATCCCTAAATATGATCCCATTTCCTATTTCGGGCTTTCTGTGGTTGATGTGTCTTACCATCCTTGCTTTTCCGGAGAGAAAAACGATTATTCGCATTGTTTATGGAATTTATGCTTTCATTTTTGAAATAATTCTCATAGTATTAATATTTGCCGCACCAGATCTACTTGGGACGATGATACCCCCTTTCATTCCCAAATTCAAGCTCTTTATTATAATAAATTATGGGTTGATGTTAATAATATTGATCGTATCAGGGATTCTATTTTCCAGCGTGTCTCTAAAGAGTAAAATACCCAAAGTGAAATTGAAAGGGCAATTTCTTTTGACGGCGTTTATTTTCTTAATATTTGGGGGTTTTTTGGATTTAATTCCTACTCCCGATTGGGTGGTGTTAATAAAACGCACATTTATGATTTTAAGTAGCTTATTCTTTTATTTGGGTTTTTATTTACCAAAATTCATTGAAGAAAGGTTTATAAAAGAATAATCGGGCACGCAGCCCGGCTTATAGGGGTGTGTACAAAAATACTGCGGCGATGGGACGCTTCAGGGAATCTTTCTATCCGATTTCAAGACAAAGGGAAAATTTATTATATTATATATTATCGTGGCCATATTTATCTAAATCCTAAGCAAATGTTAATTAATTTAAATCTATTTTAGAATATAATAATTTTAATCTTTTGAAGAATGATTAAACGATGAGTAAAAAAGTAGATGATTCTGCGAAATACTTAAATACTGAGCTTGATCTGGAAGCGCGCGTAGAAGATCTTCTTAATATCCTCACCTTGGACGAAAAAATAAGACTTATACGGGGAAAAGATTTTTGGACGACTGAATCTATTGAGCGATTGAAAATTCCCAAATTTGGAATGACGGACGGTCCCTTGGGAGTTGCTTATCATTCAAGCCATAAAGGGAAACGCACAAGATTTCCCGCTACCATTGCTTTAGCAGCAACCTGGAATAAGAATTTGGCATTTAAAGTAGGTCAAGCAATGGGAAAAGAAACTAAACTTGCGGGGCGCCATCAAATTCTCGGACCTGGTATAAATGTCATTCGTTCGCCCTTATGTGGGAGGAATTTTGAATATTTAAGCGAAGACCCTATTCTTTCCTCTGATATTGCCGCCGAGTTAGTAAGAGGAATTCAATCAGAAAATATTGCAAGTTGTATTAAACATTATGTTACGAATAATTCTGAAACGAAGAGAATGAAAATCAGCACGGAGATTAGCGAACGAACCTTACAAGAGGTATATATTAAGAATTTTAAAAGAATTATTGAGAAAGCGGATCCTTGGGGTCTAATGGTCTGTTATAATCGAGTTAATGGGGTTTATGGTGCAGAAAACAAATATATCCTGCAAGATTTGTTAAGAGAACAATTGGGATTTACAGGACATACGGTCAGTGATTGGGGGGCGGCGCAGCGTACTTCAGGGGCTAGGGGTTGCATAAAAGCTGGGCTGAACCTTGAAATGCCGGGAAGTTTTATTTTAAGCAGAACGTACAAACAGAAAAAAGTCCAAAATGCATTAAAAGAGGGAAAAATAACTAAAGAAGATATCGATCGGGTTATTCGCCCGCTATTGCGTACTTTTTTTCGTGTACGATTATTTAAACAAAATGAAAACACTCCTCGGGAGATTATTGATATTCCAGAGCATCAAGTAATTGCCCAACGAGTTGCTGAGGAGGGGATGGTTTTATTGAAGAATCAAGACAATTTTCTTCCACTGAATTTAGATAAAATTGATAAAATTGCAATCCTTGGACCGAACGCATCTAAACGATTTGGTAAACCCTACTATGGTGGAAGCTCGGCTGTGGTTCCGCCCTTTGAAGTAACTCCATATGAAGGTGTTACAAACTACATCGGAGACAATGCCAAAATCGTATCCGAAGCCGAAGAAGCTGATGTTGTGCTCCTTGTGACAGGCTTAAACCACGGAGGTCATTTTCTATTGAATCTTATTCTAAATAGAGAAGGAGACACGGAAGGAAAGGATAGAAGCACCTATAAATTACCCGAAGCGCAAGAACAATTAATTGAAGAAACATTGGATAAGAACCCAAATACTGTTGTGATTCTAGTTGCGGGAAGTCCCATCGATGTCTCAGATTGGTACGACGACCTTCCCGCTCTTCTCAATGCATGGTATCCAGGTATGATGGGTGGACATGGTCTTGCTCGAGTTTTGTTTGGAGAAGTATCCCCATCTGGTAAAATACCCGTAACGTATCCTAAAAAGTTAGAAGACCATCCCGTACATAAGAGTAAACGGAGATTTCCGGGAGATCTTGACGAATTAAAAATTTACTATGAAGAAGGCATTTATGTGGGATATCGATATTTTGATAAGGAAGATGTCGATCCTTTCTTCCCATTTGGCTTCGGACTTTCCTATACTGAGTTTGAAATATCAAATTTAAAAATAAATTCCCCCGAAATTCAAGGAACCCAAGAATTTACGGTTTCTGTTGAGGTAAAAAACGTTGGAAAAAGAGCGGGGGCTGAAGTGGTACAAATTTATATTCAAGATGATTTATGTTCTATAGATCGTCCCCCGAGAGAACTTCAAGCATTCGAAAAGGTGTTTTTAGATTCCAGAGAAAAGAAGATCGTGTCATTCCAACTTGATAGAACAGCATTTGAATTTTATTCCGAAAAGGAGGGATCATTTAAGATTGAACCGGGTACTTTTACAATCTGGGTAGGTTCATCCTCAAGAGACCTTCCCTTATCTGGAAAAATCAACTTCAAACTATAATTTGTTTTATATTTCTATTTCTATTATTCATTATTTGTTTTTTCTAAATATCTTATTTTAACATAGATTTTGACGAATCTGGAATTTTTTCGGTTGGAAATAAAAACAATCAATAATTATTGAAGATAATTAATTAAAGATTGTGTTTTTCTTATGGTTAAACCAAAAGTATATCTCACATCAAACGTCTTTACACCTTCTCAAATTGGAAGCAATGAAAAAATTAGTGAAAAAATAAGAAATAAAATAAAGGTATTATGGGGTAAGCTTGAATCATTGGCAGAATTAAAGATTTTCGATGGCCACTTTCCATCTGAAGAGCAAATAAAAGCAGATATCGATTCCTTTAACCCCAATCTCATTGGATGTCATTTAAGCCATTCAATTACCAAAGATATGTTGGAACATGAAAATATCTTCGCAGTGCTTACCTCGACGGCGGGCTATAATCATATTAAGCGCCCTGAAACTGATGATGTGCTTGTCACTCATACGCCCGGCGTCCTTTATGAAACGGTAGCTGATTATACTATAGCACTTATTATGGCAAGCCTCCGAAACCTAATTGAGTTAAACCGATATGTTTGGGACGGTAATTGGACTTCAGAAGATAAATGGGATCTTGACCAAAATTTGTCCTCCGTAATCAATAATAAGGTGGTCGGTATCATTGGGTTGGGTGAGATTGGAACGGAGCTAATGAAACGCTTATATGTTCTCGGTGTTAATATACAATATTTTGATCTCGAACGCTCAATTGAATTAGAAAAGCTTCATCCAGGGCTAGAATATCAAACTGACTTACAGGATCTTTTTAGGGAATGCGATATCGTTACCTTACATGTCCCTTTAACAGATTCTACAAGGCACCTAATTGATACCGAATTATTGAAAGAGATGAAGAGAAATGCTCTCTTGGTAAATACAGCACGGGGCGCCGTGATTGATTTTGAAGACTTACTCCGTTTACTGGAATCTAACGAGATACAGATTAATCTCGCCTTGGATGTATATCCCGAAGAACCTTTAGACCCTAAAATTCTCGAACGGTTTAAAAAAATTAAAGAAGAGAATCCCCAAATGAGGATTATCTTAATGCCACATAATGCATCTGCCGATGCTGATACCAGAGGGCAGATGGATATCCTCTTTTTGGAAGATTTAATCACTTTAATTGAGTCCGATAATCTTTATGAGGTTGAAAAGGCCCGTCTCATTCCAGAACATGAAGCAAAGCTTCAAAATACGGATTGGCGTATCTTGAAATATTGGAAACAGAAATAATAAATACCATTCATAATTTTTTTTATTCACAATAGATTTCTATATATACAGCAATTCCAAGCATAAAATGTAGCATAAAACATGATTAGATTATTTATAGGTTTTGATTTGGAAAATGAAGAATCTTTACGGAATATACAAAAGTTCCAAGACCGTTTGAATCAAAATCAGCCTCGACTAAAAGAAATAAAATCGGAAAACATTCATATCACGGTGAAGTTTCTGGGGAACAAAAAAGAATCGATGGTTCCCAAAATCTACAAAATTTTAGATAAAGAAATAAATGAAAACATTTTAAGAAAGGAAAAATACACCTATAAACTAAAGCATGTGGGTAATTTTCGAAATTATGGAATCATTTGGATTGGTTTCGAGGGAAATATGAATCTAATGCAAACTATCAAGGACACGGTAGAGGAAAAGTTGAATAAGCGCTTAAATATCAAAAAAGATAACCGCCGCAACTTTAAACCGCATCTTACAATTGCGAGACTGAAAAAGGACCGGAGAGATTATAATACCTTTGACTCCTTTAAAAATATTATTAAAGAGAATAGAAACAAAGAGTTTGGGGAGTTTAATATTCGGGAAATCGTGTTAAAAAAGTCAGACCTCACACCCAAAGGTCCTATATATACAACATATAACGGAAAAGAGTTTGTTTAAGTCATTATAAATTCATTTAATACTTTTTTTAATGAATCCAAGCTTAGAAGAGCTACATTTTTGTAATTTTTATTTGAACTATAGGCTCACATCGAGGTTTCTAAGCTCTTAATGTGGAACAATGTGGTGAAAAATTCTTTTATTAAACTTGTTGTTTAATATATTTTTCTCATACTTCACTTTGCCATGATTCATAAAAATCCCATAATTTATAATAAATCTATAAGGATATACCTTTCTGGAATGAAAGAATATAAAAAAGCTTTAAAAGAGATTTTAATATATACATTTTAATATTTCAGATTACTCTTTTATAATTAACACATTATTAACTAGAATATAGTAATAATAAGCTGTTAGTTTAATATATGGAAAGTATAACTAAAACAGATAAGATAAATCTTGTTCTTTATACTTCTATTGCCTATGGTATTACTTGGTCAATTCTTTTTCTCCTAATTTTCTTTTACTCTAACTTAGATCTTTATTTGAGGGAAATATGGCATTCATTTGGGGCGATAGGTCCTACCATTGCCTCTCTATTCGTATTGCGCAGAATGGATGAGGAGAAGAATCTAAACTGGCTTAGGAAAGGGATACTACGTGTTCCAGAGTTAAAATTAATTGTTTTTGCCTTTATCCCTCTCTTAATCCTCATGTTCTTTTTAATTTTTGAGGCATCATTAGGTATTTCAAATATATATGAAGTATTTAGAGAAAACAGTGTGACCGATTTTATATCACTTCTTTTATTATTTCTCCCAAGTATATTCTACGGATTCTTCGAGGAAATCGGCTGGAGGGGTTATCTATTACCAAAATTACAAAATTATTGCAATGCCTTGAAAGCCACCCTAATTCTTACGATAATCTGGTATTTTTGGCATTTACCGATGTTTTTTTATCGCTTTGAATTATTTTTTGCAATATTTCTTATGTTTCCCTTAATGTTAAGTGGATCTATCATATTTACCTTCCTTTTTAATGAATCTGGGGGAAGTATATTAATGGTCATCATCTTACATATATGTTATGATATTGTAAGCGCGAGTGGGCTTTCCATTCTTGCGGTCCCTTTCGTAAGTGTGTTTTTTATCGTGATGGATATCAGGGCAATTAAGATCTTCGGCTTTGAATCATTATCGCATGAGGAGAAATTAATTATTTAATTCCCATCATTTTTATCATTTGTAATGCGAGAATGCACACCCCTTTAAGTGTACTGCTTTAGGGCGTGGTAATTCAATATTTCTTATACCAATAACGTATTTGGTTAGTTTGGAGCATGATTAAAATGGGCTTATCTATGTTATACTCCCAATTCTTAATTAAAATTTCCAATCTTGGTTTAATATATTCAAGAATAGAAGGTTCAATGGCAATATACATGACTCTTAGAGCATAAGGTTTCCAGATAAAAGTAAAATCTTTATCTCGTGTAATGAATATAATTTTTTTATTTTGAATGTTCTTAAAGATTTCATTTTCTCTGAACCCATCCATCCCAAACCTTGAATTGTTGAGTATTCAAAACCAAGTGATTTTATGGAATTATTGATCTTGTAAGGCACATTTTCATCAAGTAGGAACTTGATAGTCGTTAGATCCATAGATTACCGTCTTTCCTGCGATTATGTCTTGAGCATTATGTCTTGTCCATTTCCGCATTTTCAAGGGTACCGCTTTTTGTCTTTGAAATAAAGTCATCGGTATCATCTTCCTTCCATTTATTAAGAATGGCTTGAATTTCTTCTTAAATATGGTGTAGTTTAAAATTAATCAAATATCTTGTTTAAAAACCTATTTTTTACCAAAGATTTATATGAGATTTCTCAAGAGATAGTTAATTGTTTCCTAACAGTATGGATGGAGAGAATGAGCAAGATTGAAGAATATTTTAATTTAATTTGGAATGGGAAAAAAATGAAGTTTCCCATTATTGGGCGAGAAAACAGCGTTTTTTAGGGCGGGTAATGAATCGCATTTTATAACTTATTAATTCAAGAACCTCATAATATTTAAATGGAATAGAGCAATATTAAGAATGATGCAAAAATTACCAAATGACCCAATTGAAGCCCAAGGGATGCTAATTAAAGCAGTATATGCAAAGTTTGGGAAAGAAGCATTGCCGCTTATTAAGGATATATGCGGAAGACAAGGTAAGGCTCTTGGGCTTAAAGTCCGGAAGAAATTACCGAATACAAAGCTTTCCACCGTTGCAAAGGCATTTTCGGATAGTTATGACCCGAATGAGGTTGATGTGGTTGAACTCACCGATGAGACCTTTCGAATTCAAGGAACTAACTGTCCCTTTGGTTTGGAAAATACTTCAAGAGAATTATGTGAGGCCGTAATGGAGATCGATCATGAATATTTTCGCACGGCGGTAAGCGATACAATTACCTTGAATATACATTCTACCTGCGCGGTAGGGGACCCCCGCTGTGATACAACCTATAAATTAAAAAAGAAAATAATAGATGAATAAATAGTAAGTGTAATTCATTTTATGATTGCTATTATTGTAGGAGGGGTGGACCCTTTTTGAAGCTGGAGGCGATCATTTGGGACTTGGATGGCACCTTAATCCATTTTAAGATCGATTTTCTGAGGGCTCGCAGGGAGGCAATTAAGATCCTAAGAAATAACGGCATTTCAAGGAAAGAAATAACCGTTCGAAAAAGTATTTTGGAAAATGTCCAGCACTCAATCGATTTATTCCGGAAAAAAGGAATGTTGCCCCATCAAATTAAACCTATCACTGCTCAGATTGATACACGCGTCAGTGAAATCGAGTATGAAGCGGCTTTAGACGCAACAAAAACAGCTGGGATTGAAACTGTTGTAGAATTCGCCCGAGATGAGGGCTTGAAGCAAGGCATCTATACCTTTAATACCCACAGAAATGCAGAAGCTTCCTTGAGACACGCGGGATTGCTCGAATATTTCGATACAATCGTGGGAAGGGATGATGTAGAGAATCCAAAACCCCATAAGGAGCACCTCATAACCCTCTGCCGCAAACTGGGCGTCGCTCCGAGGGACATCGTGGTGATAGGCGATACTTATCGCGATATCCAAGGAGCTAAAAAGGTAGGGGCAAAATCGATTGCCATCCGCACGAAAACATCCGGATTCTCGAATGAGGAAATCTTTGCTAGTGCCGATATCATCATCGATCAAAACGAGATTTCAGATAAGTTAATCCCGGCGATCAAAACTTTTTATACTAAGTAATTTTTATAATACATAATTGTTATATTAATAATTATGGAGATATTCAATTTTAAATGTACAAAGTCAAATATAATCTGGATGTTTTGAAACCGCATCAACCTGGCAGTGATCTCGTCGCTCGGTCTTTGATGGAGATTGAGGGAGTTAAGAAAGTGACCGTAAGCGTTGATGAACTCGATCAAAAGACCGCATCGCTTCACATTCGCCTGGAATGAGAAGATATTGATATTGATATGGTTTCAATCAAGTTAGATGAGCTAAATTGCGCGCTCCATAGCGTCGATGAGGTAGTAATCGAAAGGATTAATAAAACATAATGTGATTTCTCGTAAATTTAAAGCCAACAATTGCCTTATTATTGCATAAAATTAAAGTTTGGAGTAAAGAGAGAAAATGGCTGGACCAAAAATAAAAAAAGTAGTCCAAGAGAAAGGTTCAATATCTGATGAGCTTGATTATGCCCTTATGAACTTCCTCATTAAAAATCGGGGGACGGGATTTACACCCTGCAAGCCTCAGTTTGTCGAACTCGAAGATGGGCAAGAAGCGATTAAAGTGAGTATAGATAATACTTTTGTCAATAAAAATAATCAATTAATGGGATTGGGGATCGTTGGAAAGATTTTTGTGGACCCCGACTCAATGAAAATACTGTACGCCACATCCCTCGAAGAGCTTGAGGAAAACATAAAGAAGCTGGAAGAAAGCGGCATTGAGCCCCAACCTCGCCCGAAAGGTAAGTATTAAACTTCAGTGAAGGACGCAACTAATATAACAAATACGCATTCGCCTTCTATGGGACGTTCTTCAATTCTTAATTAAATTGTAGTCTAAACCAATATTATAGAGTATACAATGGAAAATAACTCAAATGTTAAGGAAACCATTCACGACTATCTATTAGACGAGGAAGTCCTCCGAAAGAAGATTAAGAGCGAAAAGGTGGAGTTCGGCTTTCAATTTGTATTCCCCCCAGGAGACCAGAGAAGAAGCCAATCAATGAATGTCTTTCAGCCTAAACAGAAGGATATCCTTATTATTTCTATCGGAACCCAAATTAGCCCGCCTCACGTTGAAGCATTAGAGGCGCAAGGTAATGAGATGGTGTTCTTTAAGGAACTGCGAAAGCTCCTTCACCTTAAAAATATGTTCTTTTTTATCGACCCCAAAAATTATCGGTACGAGATAAGCGATCAAGTATTTTTGGATGATTCCTTCCTCTCGAAGGACCAGTTCTACCGCCTCGTTCGCAACGTGTTTAACATCCAAGCGTATAGCAATTTGCTTTTATTGGATTATTGCTCTGGGGAATTAAGCCCCGAAGAGATGGGTGATTCGGGAGAATTTGATTCCAGATCGGACTTTTCACTCTATACTTAATATCTTAAGGAGATTTTGATACTATGTTTAAAGATTGGCTCCGAGCGCTGGGAAAACTGGACTATGTACAAGGAAAGGACCGTCCCGAGGTCAAATGCATCCTATGCTCCGTGCGGGACGATGACGAGCGGGTCAAGGTGTTAAAAGTATACCAAGATGAACTCTTGTTTGTATGCCTGAATTTATATCCCTATAATCCGGCCCATCTGTTAATTGTGCCCCTGCGCCACGTGGAGAGGTACATCGACCTAACCAAAAAGGAACTACTTCACTTCTCGCGAACGATACAAGGGCTACAACTCCTTTTGGATGATCTCTATAGTCCTAAAGGCTATAATATCGGTATGAACGAAGGGAATTCCGCTGGAGGCTCCATCGAACATCTACATTTTCATTTAGTACCCCGCTATGGTTCTGAATTGGGCTATATTGACATTGTGGGAGAGACACGAATTATCGTGGAGGGATTGGATTCGGTGAAGAATAAATTGAAGAAAAATATTGGTCGATTCCTTAACAAAGAGTTTTTTGAGAATTTTTAAATCCTGCTGTAATAAGATCATTTAAGTGATGGACTGCTCTTAGGCTATTTTGTCTCCTAACTTTGAAGGTAGAATCATGAGAGTAAAGAAAAAAGGAATAAGTACGAATTAAAAAAAAAAAGTAAAAAGATAATAAAACTAATAAGTTTAATACCAATCGCGAGCGGCTTTACGGATGTCTTTCTCCGTTATCCTCTTTCTTTTATCTGCTTCCGTCACATCTATCGCTGCTTCGGTAGTTTCAGCCGCCACATTCTCCAGATACTCAATTAACCGATCTAACGCCTCTGCGGCTACTAAATCCGCTCCTTGTCGCTTCATTAGCCTTCTAATTGGTGCTTTAGCAATATAATCTGCCATTTTTATTCATTCCTCCACTAAGTTATAAATTTTTTTATAAGTAATTTTTTTAATATAATTAATTTCTTAATAATAAATTGGTTTTTCTCTTATATAAATGTTATGGTTGGAATTAAGATCTTTATGAATCTAAATAGATTTTTTTTGTAATTGAAAAAAGTTGTTAATAAGTTATTAACCGACAAAATTTAAAATTCAAAATAAATTTTTATGTTCTTTTTTATCTTATCTAATAGAATTTCAAAAGATTTCGTTTTTAGGAAGGTAATATTTTAATACGATAATTCGTCTTTTTTGGGCTATGAATGTCAAATTTGAACTATTTGGCTATTCTAAACCTTTTTCAAAATACATATATTTCGTGGGAGGTAAAGGCAGTAAGACCTCTTAAAACCCTTCCATTAACGGACCCGCACAGATTTCCAATAAGTTAAATGACTTTGATTGCTACAGGAAAGATAATATTAAAATACCGCAATTTTGTATTTCAGGGTGCCATTTGGTACTTTTATGATATAACAATATTTATATAAGAAAGAATCTATAAATGTTATGTAGCGAGAAATATTAACGTAGGATTTCCAAAAAAAAGTATGTTGTGTTAATCATTGTTTATAATTTAAAAACGCAAATTACAAATTTGCCGAACAATATACTAGAAATATAACAAAAGTGATGTATTTGTGATTGTTAATAGACAAATGGATAAGATACTGGATGAGTCGGAAATCGAAGAGATCTTGCGGGAACTGGGATTTACCAAGAACGATTCTAAGGTATTTTTAACCCTTGCAAAGTATAAGGTACTCTCTCCCGCAGATATCGCAAAACTAAGTGATGTAGACCGCGCACGGGTGTATGATTCACTGAAGCGGTTAATGGATAAGGGTTATATTAGAAAGGAACCAGTAAAGCGGGGAGCGAATTACAAGATCATCTCTATCAACAAAATCTTTAAATCGATTCGAAAAGGGTACAAATCTAAAATTGATGACACCCTTCTTTTAGAGCGTTCCATACCGGATTTAGAAGTAGAAGAGGAAAAGCCCGAATCCTCTGTTTGGGCGATTAATACAAAGCGAAAGATAAGGAGCAGGATTAAGCAGTTGATTGATCAAGCAGAGCGAAAGGTCCTGTTTATCATCACACCCGATCTCCTCATGGAGGAATTGGGCGGTTTCGAGTGGCTCTTAGATGAAATCTGGGACAAGAAGTTTGCCAATAAGAAGGTCAATATAATTATTGCGCTAAAATATTTTGACGCTCTAAAGGAGGAGATAAAGAAATTGCTCAATATTAACGTCCAGATTCATGCAATTGAGGGGGAAAATGTTATCCCTTTCGGATTACTAATTACTGACAATGATTTCCTCTTAACCACGTTAGACCAAGTAAAGGAAGCCCCAGAATATACATCGGGGATTTGGTTAGAAGATGGCTACGAAAAGCAGATATTAGGGTATGAGCACCTGTTCAAGCACTTCATCTCGCAAGAGTGCAAGCAAATCAAGCTCACTACCAAATCAAAACCATCAGATTCATAATTTTATTTTAAGTATAATATATCACTTATAAAAAATTAAATTTAAATTCATAAAACCAATATATAACTAAAGTTACTCAAAAATCAAGGCGGTCATTATTTCATATAGAGGAAAGTGTGTTTTACTCGGAGATCCCGCAGTCGGGAAGACCTCGTTGCTCAGTAGATATGTCGATGGAATTTTTCTGGACAATTATAGCCCGACGGTTGGAGCGAATTTTCTAATTAAGGAAGTTGATTTAACAGATATTATTAGTCGATTGGATTTAAAGGAAGATTTAAAGGATGAGGTTCGGCAAAAAGGATTTAAAGTATACTTCTGGGATATTGGAGGCCAACATGATAAACTTTTTCAAAATGAATATTATTTCCAGGATGCAGTCGGAGCTATCATAGTATTTGACCTAGTTAATGAGGAATCATTTGAGCAGTTGGAGTTTTGGATAGATAAACTGAGAAATCTCGCTGGAGATAATGTCCCCTTTATAATTGTGGGAAATAAAACGGACTTGTCGGAAAAGCGTAAGATTGAAATCGATACGATCCAAAAAAAAGCGAAGAAATATGGTGTGGAATATTTCGAGACCTCCGCGAAGGAAGATGAAAATGTACGAAAAGCGTTTGAGTTTTTAGCAATTAAAGTACTGAATGAACTTGGGTAAAGGCAAAATTCTTATAAAACGCTTTATTTCCTTTAAGTAAAGTATATTCGCATAGAACATTTTTTATCGACATTTTTTAAGATATGAGCACGCTACTAATACCGATTAGCCCTTTAGAGAGGGCTAAGTCGCGACTACGGACTGTCCTTTCGAGAGTTCAAATCGAAGATCTTATTATTGCCATGGTTAAAGACCTTGCCAATAAATTATCTCATATTAAGTGTTTTAATGCTAAGATCGTTTATTGTGGGGATACATCGATACTTGAATTGGCGGAATCGTATGATTTGGTAGGGATTAAAGAACAAAATTTATCACCCCAAAAGTCATTTGATACGGTGATTGAGGAGATAAATCTAATTGCTATAGAGCAATTTAATGCGGAGCAAACCATTCTAACATTTCTGGATACTGTTCTTATTTCCGAGATAAATCTTAAGCAAATCCACCAACTAATCGTGGAAAACGAGCTTGTTATCTGTCCCTCTATTCATTCGGCTGGTATTTCCGTATTGGGGAGAAATCCACCCGATATTATCCCAACGTGCTTTTCTGACCCCAGAACGCCCTCCTTTCTTGGTCAAGTGCAAAAAGCTCGGAAAGAAGGGTTAACGAAGGTAAAAGTTTACGACTCCTTTCGTGCGGGCTTTGACATTGATATTGAGCGGGATTTAGTCCTTGCCTATGAATATTTAAAGGTCTTAGAGTCAACCGATACCCACACTTACGCTTTTTTGGAGAGAAATTTGGAGTTATCGCTTAAAAAAAACCATAATAATCGAGACCTAAAAATCACCGCCAACCATAAAAAAGATTAATGGAAATTACATTTTAGGATTAATTTTGCCAAGAAAAGTGCCTAAAATGAAAATTTAATGGCTATCTTGACTTCTTCATCGACCACATTTTCGATAACCTTTTGGAACGAGTTTCGGTCCCGTTTAAGTTTTGCTAAGTACTTCAGATAATCTTTATTCTTGCTTTCCAAGTCGTTATTGGTATGCTCCAATCTTTGGGTGAGTACGCTTATCTTATTTTTCACTTCATTTAATTGGTCGTCTAAACCCATTTTCTTGATTTTCTTTTTGATCTTCTTTATATTTTCCCGCAACTCCTTATATTTTTCCAAATCATCATATATCTGGCGCTCATCAAAAATTTTATTTATTTGTTCTATCGATTTTTCTCGCTTATCAGACTTTAAATTTAACTTCTTTTTCTCAAGTATATGCCTTAGCTGAACTAATAGCCCCCGAAACTTGGTTAAATCCTCCCCCTCGCTCATTAACACTCGCAGGGGATTTTTAATAAAGTCACGGACGTAATTTTCACTAATGTTTGTAAGGTGGATATTACCTCGTCCAACTTCGACCTTGAGTTTGCGCAAAGCTTTCTTGAATCCCAATTCCCCATTAATTTTCATTTTTAGTTTAAAGGATTGGTCGCGATACTGCTTCTTATTTCGGAATAATTCATCTTTTTCTAAACTTAATAATTCCTTTTTCAATTTCTCTAAATTCTCTTCAGTTTCTTCTTTTTCCTCTTCAAGTGTATCAATGTCTTCTCGGGCATTTTCAATATTATTTCTTAAGTTGTAGAATTTAGAAAGTTTATCCAGCAAATCCTCTGCGTTCTTTACCTCTGTATATTTTTTCAAGGCAAACTTTTCTAATGTGGCTTGTTTTTTGCCCAACTTTCTGGTGTGATAATTTAGTTCCTTTATTTCTGGTTGGACTTTGCTCTTAAACTTGGGTAAGCTCTTTTTTGCGGCATCATTGATTTCGGTAAATAATCGTTTTAAGTCCTTTAACAAGCCCATTATACTTTTATAAGTTAATTCCTCGTCTGGAACCTCGATCTCATCTATCTCCTTTTTTATCTTATCGGTAAAAAAAGTTAGAGACCTCAAGGGCTTCTTTTTTAACTCATCCTTTATGTCCAGAAAATGGTCCATAGTATTGCTGATGTCAATAAGACTTTCTCTAATATCCTCAATGAGTTTATTGGCTGCTTTTTTCTCTTTATAAAAAATATCATTCAATTTTTCTCGATAGAACTCGGGGAACTTCTCTAATTCAATTTCAACCATTTTATACAATTAACTTTAAATTAACTTGCCTTAATTAATTTGGCTAATTTTACAAAAGAAGGATCATTTATAAAATCTTTCAACGGAGCGGTA
>CAZDJH010000046.1:0-11611 GCA_964505645.1 uncultured archaeon
ACTGGGCGATTTTAATAGGATCGATTATATCTTTTGGCTTTTCAACCAAGATTGGGGCTCCAAAACTTATTTGTAAAGCACGAGCACCCACAATACGCGCCTTTTCATAACGCGTCAAGAAAATTGGTCCAACTTTTACATACTTACGGGTTTTTTTATATTTTTCGCGTAACTCTTGTGATTCTAGAAAGGAAGACAAATTAAGTGACCTTAGAAAAAGTAATTATTGTTATAATGGAAAATGTAATTATTTACTTAAAATTATTATACCATTTATTTTTTTCGATTCTTTGGACAACATTTTAAAAAATAAGACCTAAACTCTTGGGACTAAAATAAAAAGGTAAATTTTAATTCGTATCTTATATTAATAATTATATCAATGCGCGGATAGTTTAGCTCGGTTATAACGACACGTTCACACCGTGTAGGTCGGGAGTTCAAATCTCTCTCCGCGCACTTTTTCCCTAACCTTATTACTTTTAGGCGGAAACAAGAAAAATTCGAAAGTTATTAAATCAATATCAATTTAATAATTATTCTTGGGTCTCTTATTTTATATATCTAAAAATAATTAACAATATATAGAAGGAAAAATATTATCCAAACTCAGATTAATGATGGCATCGAAAAACCAACAAAAGGAGTTCATTTCCCACCCATTAATTCAAGAAGACACTCTTATACGGAGGGCATATCAAGAAAATATTTTCATCAATTGCTTGGGTCATAATACATTAGTCGTAATTCCAACGGGGTTGGGAAAGACCATCATCGCGCTCATGCTTGCGGTATACCGATTATCGGATGATCCCAATTCAAAGGTGGTATTTTTAGCCCCCACCAAGCCTTTGGTAAACCAACATTATCAGACTTTCAAGGCTCTAACGACATTAGAATCGGAGTCCCTTCAATCGATAACTGGGTCAATCTCTCCTGAAGAGCGTAATGAGATTTGGGAAGGAATAAAGGTGGCGTTTATGACCCCCCAAGTGCTTCAGAACGACTTAATATCCGCGCAATATACTTTACAAGATGTATCTTTGATAATCTTTGATGAATGCCACCGCGCCGTTGGGGATTATGCTTACAATTTTATTGCCAAGAAATATATTAACTCCACACCAAATCATCAAATCCTAGGGCTAACTGCAAGCCCAGGCTCCTCTGAAGAAAAGATTAATGAAATCCGCCATAATTTATTTATTGACCATATCGAGATCCGAACGGAAAAAGACCCAGACGTAAAACCCTATATACATAATGTAGATCGAACTTGGATAAAAATTTCATTACCCGATGAATTTGCGGCGATTATTGATATTCTCGAGGAAAAGCTTCGAACTTACTATAAAAAGTTAAAGCAAATGGAATTACTCCATTCCTATGATGTTACCAATGTCACAAGAAAAGATCTACTTAAATTAAATAAGGTTATAAATGCAAGGATCTCCTCCGCCCCGCAAGACGAAAAATATAGATTATTCCATGCGAAAAAATTGCAAGCGAATGCCATTAGGTTATCTCACATGGCGGAGTTAATAGAAACCCAAGGGATAAATGCATTCACAGAGTATATCGAGAAAAATAAGGAAAAAATCAAGCGAAATACGGCAAATAAATCACTAAAAGAGCTCTTCTATGATCAAGATTTTAAACACCTTGTGGAACTCACATATCAAGTTCAAGCACAAGGGATTATCCATCCTAAGATCGAAAAATTGAAAGAAATCTTGAAGGAACAACTGCAAAACAACCCTGATTCTAGGGTCTTGGTATTTTGCCATTACAGGGACTCGGTGAATAACCTTGTTAATGTATTTAAGGACAATCCTCATATAAATGCCCATCGATTCGTAGGGCAAGCTAAGAAAGGTTCAAAAAAGGGCCTCACTCAAAAGGAACAAATTGAAATCCTTGAACAGTTTAAGGAAGGGGAATACAACACACTAATCGGGACAAGTGTCGCCGAAGAGGGGTTAGATATCGCTGAATGCGATTCAGTAATATTTTACGACGTAGTCCCGAGTGCTATCCGTGCGATACAGAGGAGGGGGCGAACCGGCAGGAAGAAAGAAGGTAAGGTGTATGTATTAATGGCAAAAGGCACCAGAGATGAGGGGTATTACTGGGCTGAAAAGTCCAAAGAGCGTAATATGCGTCGGAATTTGAATAAGATTAAGAAAATGCAGTTAGATTCGGAAAACGGTCACCAAAAAACTCTGATGAGCTTCGCATCATCGGATAATGGAGATATGAGTTCGGCTCAACCCCATGAAAATGATATAAAAAAGATTGAGGGTGCCGAAAAGTATAAAATTGTCTGCGATAACAGAGAAACCGCCTCAGCAGTGGTCAGGCATTTGTCCCTAATGGGGGTTGATTTGGATTTAAAGCATCTTGAAGTAGCCGATTATATAGTTTCAAATAGAACGGGAATCGAACGGAAGGCCGCCCAAGACCTCAATGATTCCATTAAGGATGGAAGGTTATTCAAGGAATTAATTGAATTAAAGAATAATTTCGAGCGCCCCATTCTTATCTTGGAGGAAAACCCATTTTTAAATACCAGTATAAATCATAATGCGCTCTATGGCGCGATCACCTCTATAATTCTAAATCTTGGGATTACCGTCTATCGCACCAACGATACGGAAGAGAGCGCAATGTTTCTTTATCAATTGGCCAAGAAAGAACAGACGGAAACGAAAACGACCATAAAATCGCGCTTTGAAAAGGCTCCAACCGAAATGTCATATTTACTAGAGCATATTATTTCGGGGATCCCAGGTATAAATACGTTAAGGGCTAAAAACCTACTCGCAAAAATGAAGACCCTTCAGACCTTATTTAATGCCGAGATTGGAGAATTGATGGAAGTTGATAATATCGGGAAAAAAATAGCACAAGAAATATATAAATTAAGTAGGCTTGAGTATAAACCAAAATAATTCTGAGATGTTTCTTTTTTTATTAATTCTAATGAAATATAAATCCCTTTTTTAAAATCGGTTATAATTCTTAATCAGTTTTTTCTTAACATTTAAATTCTATTAATCCAAATATTATAAGGGAGGATGATTGTATTATATATGAGCTCAAATCGGAAAACATGGAGGTGAAGAACCGCCAAAATACCGGTGGAGTTCTAGGGAAGGAGATATACAAGTATTTCCTTCCTTTTTTTAACTTTCACTCTTCTTTTAATCCCCAATATAAAAATAATTACCCCAAGTATTATAAGGGAAGATGAATATATTGTATATGAACTCAAATCGGATAATACGGAGGTGAATTGCCACCGATATACCGGTGGAGTTCTAGGGAAGGAGATATACAAGTATTTCCTTCCTTTTTTTAACTCTTTATCCTTCTTTTACTCCATTTTTTCTCCTTTCTATTTAGAATCCTTTACGAACTTTTTCACTTAGAGCCATTTATTCGCGTATTGGGTTGATTTTATGATTTTAAAATTACTTTGGACAGAATAGATAAACTTTTGGACAGACAAGATTTTGAATGTTCGGGACTTAGCGGGAGAGAAAAGATCCTTCTGTAAATATTTATTGAGAAGACTTATTTCCGTGTTACTGAAAATAATACGGTTCCACCATTGGTATATGGTTTCCCGGGATCTAGACACTTGAAATACGCGGGACCATCCTCTTCAGTTGATAATCCCAATCTTTTAGGGCTGATCCCTTCTCTAAGCGCAGTTATAAATGTATTAAGGCAAGATAAAGCATGAATGCAGACTGCATTGGATTCCTTTAGGTCTATTTGAGCTCCATCTATTATTATTTTATCTCCGACCGCATATACGGGACATTCACCGTTGATCTCTATCGCTTTAATAATTAATTTCTTTGACTTGATTTCATTATTCATTATGATATCCTCTTGACTCGTGTTGAATTCACACTTTCATTAATTCTTGAATCATCATTAAGGTTATTGAATTATTTAAAAATAGACTTCGTTTAAAAGAAAAAAGCTTTTTTAACTTATCATTATAATTAATTATATATAATTCCGAATAAAAATTAATTTTAGATGATATTATGGTTAAAAAACCCGATAAGCTTTTAAAGTTTAAAGTCGTCGTCGCCGGGTCGAAAAACGCGGGTAAAACGTCCTTAATTCAGAGATATTCAACTGGAAAATTCAAAACTGATTTGCTTTCAACTATTGGAGTTGATTTTGAAACGAAAAAGATTAACGTTGACGAAACGGATGTTCTCCTGAATATATGGGACTTCGCGGGCGAGAAGAAGTTCCGTATCTTATTCCCGGCTTATGTCTCGGGAGCTTCTGGTGCCTTATTGCTCTACGATATAACAAGGAAGGAATCACTTAAAGATTTACACGACTGGATGGATGTGATCATGGGTGTACCAAATCCTCCAAAAACCTTGATACTTATTGAAGCCAAGTCAGATTTAGAGGATCAGCGTAATGTTCCAATGGATGCTGCGATGGATTTCTTCGAAGAGTACAACTTTCAAGGGGAAATATTACCAACATCTGCCAAAACTGGAAAAAACGTAGAAAAAGCCTTTTTGATGCTGGGAGAAGAAATCATAAAGAATAGTTTAACCAAATGTCCTAATTGTGATAATTTCTATCCTATAGAGCAACAATACTGTCAATATTGCGGGACCAAGAGGTATTAGTATCTCCTTAGGATTTTTTCTCGAAGTTTTATATCTTCATCCTCTCTTTAATGGTATTCATAATCCCCATACCAAGTTTTTCTTTAACGGAAGTCATTAGGAATTATCGCATTAAAGTGGATAAAGGGAGATTAGGAAAGGATTTCAGAGATCTTACCTCAGCGCAATGATAATCTTAGGCAAAAAAATCAAATATACTCCAGTAAAATCTAAAGAAAATTCCCTTATGAGGAGCTGTAAGAAAATAAGGTTTTTTTTCTATTCACAATTACTATGGATAATAGTTAAACTTTTGCAGTGATAATAAAGATTTCTATGACTTATAAAATCAAAGACGATATTGATGAAATTTTAGATCGATTAGAAAAGGAAAATGTCTCATTTGAAGGAAAAACCATACTTGTTACGGGTGGTGCGGGATTTCTAGGCTCTTGGGTCTGTGATGTTTTGGTACACCAAGGCGCCTATTGTTTATGTATTGATAATCTCACCTCTGGATCAATCAACAATATAGAGCATTTAATGGATAAAGAAAACTTTCGCTTTATTAATCACGATATCTCGAAGCCGATTTATTTCGGGTTAAGTAATCATCCGAAAGGGATATGTATTGGAGATATTAAAAAGATCGATATAGTAATGCATATGGCTTCACGGGCATCTCCATTTGAATTCAAGGATTACCCAATTTCTATTTTAAAGAGTAATACATTAGGAACTATGAATGCTTTAGGGATTGCGAAAGCACATGGGGCCTTATTCTTTTACACAAGCACTTCGGAAATATATGGAAAACCCCCAGATGAGGCAATTCCAACTCCAGAAACCTATTTTGGTCATGTGAACCCCCTTGGTCCGAGAAGTTGTTACGATGAATCTAAAAGGGCAGGAGAAGCATTTGTAAAGGCATACGAATTACAACACGGTATAAATATTAAAATCGTTCGTATCTTCAATACTTCTGGCCCTCGAATAAGATACGGCCCAAAATTTGGAAGGGTCATACCTAATTTTATCCATCAAGCACTCAAGGACTTGGATATAACGGTATTCGGAGATGGGTCTCAAACGCGCTCCTTTACCTATGTTGTTGACGAAATTGAGGGTTTTTTCAAAATCATCCATAATGAAGAAGCGTTAGGAGAAGTAATCAATCTTGGGAATGACAAAGAGTATACTATTTTGGAACTGGCGGAGATAATTCGGGATTTAACCCGCTCTAAATCTGAAATTGTGTTTAAGAAATTACCCATCGATGATCCCGAAAGAAGATGCCCAGATTTGACAAAAGCAAAGGAACTTCTTGGCTGGGAACCAACTACACCTCTGAAAGAAGGTTTAGAAAAGACGATAGCATGGTTTAAAACAAAAAACAATTTGTAATTTGGCTTTTTATGTCAGCAAGAGAGGGCTCTGGAATTTTAAATGATAATAAGCACCTCAATGTATTAATTACTGCTTGTTTAATTGCGGGGATTTTAATCTCATCCGGATTTACAATCTTTTATCTTGTGACACCTGAACCACCTTTTCATACGTTTACTATTTTAAACGGTGAGAAGAAGATGGAAAATTATCCAACGGAAGCCTCTCTAGGTGAAAATATTTCTTTTTATTTAGGGATAGGTAATTATCTCGACAGAAAAGCGCTCTTTTTTGTAAATATTTCTAAAGGCGATAATAAAACGATTTTATCTAATTCGGGTGTTGAGCATGCAGAAGAAAACATTACTATTGGTAATATTAATCTAAATAATGATGAGCAATGGATATCCAATAAGATGAACATTTCATTTTATGATTCGGGCTTGAAAATAATAATTGCAGAGCTCTGGGAGGTTATAAGTTCCACCAAAGTATTCCTAAATATTATCTATATTAGAGTGAATATTACAAGTTAAGTTTTAAATATTTTTAATTTATCCTTCCTATTTACTCCCAATAATATTAACATCTTCAACTTTCACGTAGGGAGCCTTATAATTTCCATAGACCTTATCCTCTCTTGAAACTGCGGTAACATTACTAAAAAGGTTAAAAAGATTAATCCCAAACATCGTTTCATTTAATGGGTCTGAAATCTTTCCATCCTTAATTAAATTCCCATGGAGAATTAATCCAGAGAAATCTCCCGTGGCTATATTTGCCGAATCACCCGTATAATCAAAAAGAATCCCTTTTTTAATCCCCTCAATCATGTTCTCTTTTGATGTATCGCCTGAATTAAATATTAAATTGGTTTCGCCGATATTTGGTATGGAACTATAAGATGACCGAGTAGCATTTCCGGAACTCTTAACACCCTCTTTATATGCACTATAACTGTTATGTAATAGCCCATTTTCCATAAACTTTCCCTCCTCGATAATCGTCTTATTTTTACACGGAACGCCCTCAGCGTCAAATGTTCTTGAACCTATTCCCCCGTCAACTAACCCATTATCCTCAATGGTTATTAGCCTAGATCCGATTTTTTTCCCTTGACGTCCCACCAAAAAACTCCTTTTATATTGGAATGTCTCTGCATTAATAGCAGAAGAGAGGGGTTCCAGAATAAGATTAATAGTTCCTTTAGGGGTTAAAACAAGCGGGACTTTCATATTTTCTATTTTTATTCGATTTAAGTTTCTTTTTCCGTCATTTAATGCATTTGAAGCAACTTTCTTAGCATTTAAAAATTCTAAATTTCTAACCGATTGATGCTCATATCCAAAGGATGTATCTTTTGTTGTTGAGTCTTTCAAAATCATATTTGAATATAGAGAAGAATAAGTTCGTTTCTCAGAAACCTCTATTCCGTTAGAATTTAATATATAGATTTGGGTACATTGAGAATGAAAGGCTCCCGATTGAGATATTGCCATATCGTCGTTTTTACACACATTTATGAGTTCTATAGCGTAGGGAGCGGTATCTTCAACCTTTATTTCTTCGATATTTTTATCAAATAAATTGGGTATTTGGGGATATTTTTGATATTCGGAGGGAAAATCGTGAAAATCGGGGTCGTTTGTACCGTTTTTCATTAGTTTTACTGCCGTTTGAGATATATCCTCTAGATTCTTTTCTTGAAATCGATTTGTAAAAGCAAACCCACACGCGCCCCTATTATCAACGCACCGTACTGAAATGCCCTTCTTTAGTTTCATTCTGCTATTTTTAATAGAGTTTTCTTCGATTTCTAAATTTAAAATATTATCAATTCTTAAATAGACCTCAGAGCATTTTACATTAGATTCTTTCTTATCAATAAGCTTTAATACTTTTTGTCCTATTCTAAAGCCATCAATTTCAACTTGCATTAGTTTAAACCTCCAATAGTTACATCTCTTACACGAATATGGGGCCCACCATCACAAACACGCACTCTTTGCCCGCCTTTTCCGCACATCCCATCTGAAAAACTCACTTCTTTTCCCATTGCTGTTATTTTATTAAGGATTTCCAATGTCATACCTGATAGCGCAACATCTCTCATTAGATCAGTCTTTTTACCATTTTCAATTCTATAGGAGAGGCTACATTTAAATTGAAAGTTTCCGGTGGTTGTATCTGTGTATCCATATTGAAATCCCTTGCATAATATACCATCTTTGACATCTTCAATCATTTCTTCCAAATTCCAATCGCCTGCCTCAAGTAGCGTTATTCCCATCCTAACCTGCGGACGAGTTGAGACTGAAGAGGCTCGTCCATGCCCGTTTGGCTCTT
Source organism: uncultured archaeon (assembly GCA_964505645.1). Classification (GTDB taxonomy): domain Archaea; phylum Asgardarchaeota; class Lokiarchaeia; order Sigyniarchaeales; family SOKP01; genus TEKIR-8. The sequence goes on from CAZDJH010000046.1 coordinate 8,385, forward strand.
CATTCATCCTTGAGGCGGTTTCAGTAGTATGAAGGAAATTTTTTAATACTCCATCTTTAATGATTTCCGTTTTCTGAGCAGGGATTCCCTCATCATCGAACTTATAGGACCCATATAAGATATAAGGGATATTAAATGTTTTACTTCTTCCGATTTGGGGGTCATCAATGATTGTGATATTTTCAAGCGCCACTTTTTCACCCATTTTTCCTTCCAGTATACTTTCTTTATTCAATATTTGGTCTGCCTCTGCTGCATGACCAAAAGCTTCGTGTATAAATGTCCCCGTGAGTTCGGGGTCCATTATAACCACCTTTTTTCCTCCCTCTGGCGACTGGGCATCAAGGAGTGCTACAGCTTCTTCTGCTGATTTTTTACTTATATTTCTGGCTTTTTCAGTATCATTTATCTCAAATCCACCAAGACCGCCCACGGAATTCATGCTTTTTTGAATAATTCCATCTTTTTGGGCATAGGAACCGCAGAAAATCCTCAATAACGATAATTTTTGACTGATTTCAGAACCGTATGAATTTAAGAATATTTGATTTTGTATGGAATCAAAATAGATAGAACGAGTATTTTTAATATAAGGGCTGAATTCTTCGGCTATTTTTTCATGATGTTTTATAAGGTTGATTTTTTCAGATATATCCACGGCTTCTAAACTTTTTTTTGGTTTTAGTTCAAATCTTTTTTTAACAGGACTTCTTTCCCTTAAGTTAAATTTCAAAGTATTGTGCGTCTCAGATAATATCGCTAATTTTTTTGCTTTTTGGAAACTATCTTCGATAGCGTTGCGGGAGAGGTCTTCTAATGCTATAAAACCCCAACCCCCTTTATAGAAAGTTCTTATTCCACAGCTTCCGATCATGTACGCTGAGATTTCCTTACTCTTTTGATCAGTAAATTCAATCGTAGTACCTTTGGTAATGTCTGCTCTAATATCCCAGTATTCTAGTTTATTGGAAGATAATTTATGTAAGTTTCTAATTAATTTGTCATCAAATATTTTTAACTCTTCCATTTCAGATTAATTAAATTTTGTTTTTTTAAAGATATTTGCGTTTTTGATTTAAAAGTTCTGTATTATTCACATCTTGAAAGCCAATTTTTAATTCACAAAATTAGAAATCCTTCCGCCTATGATTATTTAAAACAGATTTATAATAATAATTGATTAAGAAGCATTTATCATTAAATAAAAAAATTCTTAAAAGAATTATGGAATATTGGATATATCAATGTACGAATTGCGGACAACTCTATTATTCAAAAAAACGCATTAAAAGGAAGAAATGCTTTGCATGTCATAGGTCATTCAAATTCGGGGACAGTGTAAAGTCCAATGTGGATCTCGCCTCAAGGGAGGTAATTAAATTAGTGCAATATTTAAAGAAACAACAATTCAAGCAAAAGCATTTCAATCTCATAAAAGAACTAAACAAATTAAGAACCTAATTTCACATATTCCTTCTTATATTCTTTTTTTATCGTTTAATTGAATTTTCTATCGTTTAATTGTTTTTTAATAACAAAGTATTAAATATTCCGCTTATTATTATCTATGATTAAAATATTATGTCGCATAAATTTATCCACCCCATTGAGACGCGTTATAGAACTCCCATTGCAGACCTTTTTACGGAAGAGAAAAAGTTAGAGAATTGGCTTAAGGTTGAAGCGACCCTTGCGAAGGTTCATGCAGAGTTGGGAACTATCCCTTCCGAAGCCGCCGATGAAATAGGTAACAAGGCGAACCTCGATTATGTAAAATTGGAGCGTGTAAAAGAAATAGACAGACAGATCCACCATGATCTAATGGCAATGGTAAAAGGACTTGCAGAACAATGCAAGGGGAAAGCTGGGAAATACATCCACCTGGGAGCAACCAGTTATGATATTGAGGATACCGCACTTGCGTTGCAATTAAGGGAGGCGTTAGAGTATATAGAATCGTCATTAAAGGATCTTTTAAGTGAGTTAACTCGCTTAGCCAAAGAAAAGAAGGAATTAGTATGTATAGGCAGAACTCACGGACAACACGCAATTCCCACAACTTATGGGATGAGATTTGGAGTATGGGCTTACGAAATTGATAGGCACTTAGAACGGTTGGGACAAATAAAGGAAAGAATGTCCTATGGAAAAATGTCGGGATCTGTAGGAACAATGGCGAGTTTCGGGGAGGAGGGAATAGAACTACAGAAAAAGGTGATGGAAAGACTTGGTCTCAACCCCGTCCTAATAGCTAACCAGATTGTGCAAAGAGATAGACATGCCGAGGTCATTTTTTTCACGGCTTTGATTGGGCAGACATTAGCAAAAATCGCCCGAGAAAATAGAATTTTACAGAGAAACGAGATCGCAGAGATGTTTGAACCCTTCAAGAAAAAACAAGTGGGTAGTTCTACAATGCCTCACAAACGAAATCCTCACAAATCGGAACGGATTTGCAGCTTAGCAAGGGTTTTAAAATCAAACGTGAACATCGCTTTAGATAATATGGTATTGGAAGATGAACGGGATTTGACTAATTCCGCATCAGAGCGTGTGCTATTTCCCGAAAACTTCATTTTTTTGGACTTTATGCTCGACCAGTTAACAAAAAACCTAAAAGGATTGGTATTTAATGAAAAAAATATTAAAAAAAATCTTAATCTTACAAAAGGAGCATGCTTAGCCGAAAAAGTAATGGTAGAACTTGTTAAAAGGGGAATAGGCAGACAAGAAGGACATGAAATTCTGCGTCAAGGGGCAATAAAGGCCAGGAAAAATGACCAAGAACTCTATGAAATCTTACTTAACAATGAAGAGATTAAAAATAAATTTAATAAAGAGGAATTGAAAGACTTATTTGACCCCAGCAAGTACCTTGGTACCGCAATTGAACAAATAGATAATCTACAAAAATACTTTAAGGATAAATATACATTTTAGAAGACAATGCCGAATAATAAAGAAAATCTTTATTCAAAGTTGGGTGTTTCTCATGAAAAGGAAGATGTTCATGAAGCAATAAAGAATTTGGAGAGGGGTTTGGTACCTGGAGCATTCAATAAAATAGATCCGGATGTATGTGGTCGGGATGATTATTGCTCGATATTTCACGCTGACGGAGCAGGTACCAAAGCTGGCTTAGCATATATGTATTATATGGAAACTGGAGATTTATCCGTCTTTAAAGGAATTGTTCATGATGCTGTAGTTATGAATATTGATGATAT
>CAZDJH010000046.1:11621-14550 GCA_964505645.1 uncultured archaeon
TATAATGTGTAGCGGAGCGACAGGACCTATTTTCTTGTCAAATACCATAGGGAGAAATGGGAAGTTAATTTCTGGAGAGATAATTTCAATAGTTATCAAAGAATATGCAAGATTTTGCGAATTTTTAACTTCTCATGGGTTAAAAGTGGTAATGAGTGGCGGTGAAACCGCCGATATTGGGGACCTTGTAAAAACCATTGTAGTCGATGCCTCCGCGTTCACTACTATGAAAAGAGCAGATATAATTGATACGAAAAATATTTGCGAAGCTGATGTTATAATAGGACTCGCCAGTTTTGGAAAAAGCACATATGAAGATAAATACAATAGCGGTATTGGGAGTAACGGCCTTACCTTAGCACGTCATGGAACGCTTTCACATATCTACTACAAAAAATATCCTGAGTGTTATGACAACCACTTGAAGGAGGATATGGCCTTCTTTGGTCAGTATGAATTAACGGATAAAATTGATGGATTGGAGTTATCAATTGGGGAAGCTCTTTTGTCTCCAACGAGAACATATGCTCCACTTTTATTAGATATATTTGAGAAATATAGGAAGGATATTCATGGAATTATTCACAACACGGGAGGAGGTCAAACTAAGGTCCTTAATTTTGGCAGAGGAATAAAGTATATCAAAGATTCTCTGTTTGAAACACCCCCAATTTTTAAAATTATCAAAAAATCTTCCCAAACTACATGGAAAGAAATGTACCAAGTGTTTAATATGGGTCATCGCATGGAACTTTATTGCAAAGAATCAAAGGCCCAAGCTATCATTGCCCTAGCGGAGAAATATAATATTGACGCAAAAATAATTGGATTTTGTGAAGCCTCTACGGATGAGAATAATTCGTTGGAGGTTCATACTGAATTTGGTAACTATACATATAATTGATGAGAGGAATTGGATAAATGTCAAAGAATTTTGATGTAATTTGTATTGGGGCAGCTTTGGTAGATATGGTCGCTACCGTATTTAGATATCCCGAGGATGATGATGAAGTCTTTGTATCTGATTTATCAATACAGTCTGGGGGTGCTGCAGCCAATACTGCTGCTGCATGTAGCACTTTAGGTTTAGAAACTGCCTTTATCGGAAAATTAGGCCATAATGATCACTTTGGAACCAAGATCCTACGAGATTTTAAAGACGTATCCGTATCAACAGAGTATATTAAATATTCAAGGGAACATTCTACGGGGTCCGCATATGTTGCTCTAAACCAGAAGACAAAGAATAGGCGTATTTTTGCTCATAGCGGAGCCGCAAATTACTTATCAAAAGAAGATATTGTTGAAAAAGAAATCATCTCCTCAAAATTAATTTATTTAAGTAGCCTTAAAAATATATATCCTTTTATTAAGGCGGCTCAAATTGCTCAAGCCAATGATATCCCCGTCCTTTTAAACCCTGGAATGCTTATAATTGAGCAAGGATTTGAGAATATAAAAGGCTTACTACGGCGTTTAAATATCTTGATATTATCTCGGCGAGAATTTATCACTTTATTGGAATTACCTTCTAATAACTTTTCCGAAGAAAGTTTTACAAATGCGGCAAAAAAACTAAGGGAAATCGGAATCGAGGTTATTATTATAACTTTAGGAAAAGATGGGGCATTAATTATCTCTAAGGATGAATCTTTTATAGTTCCATCATATGATGTTGAAAAAGTTAAGGATACAACGGGTGCCGGGGATGCTTTTTCGGCTGGTTTTATGTATGGATATATTATGTTAAACGATAAAACCGCCCAGACTCTTGCTAAATGCGCTAAAATCGGAAACTTCATAGCGGGAAAGTGCATCCAAAAATTAGGTGCCCTCAATGGTATCCCTTCGAAGATACAAATTGATTCCCTCGTAAGGTTGTAAATGACAAAATTTAAAATAAATCTAAGTTATTATTTGTTTAACTGTAAAAATTAAGAGATTTTGAAAAAATTCAATGACCGCCCAAAAAAACACCCTTGATATTGTTCTTAAGCGTAGGTTTACGTTTTTCATTGAAGTTGCTTTTATTTTTTTTGGAATATTTATTTTTTTGCTCCCTGTTAGATTTATAATGGGATTATTTGAGTCTCAATCCGCTATATATGGACCTCTTTTCTTTCTTTTAAGAGCAGTATTCTCATTGGTCGCCTTACCCCTCTTGTTATATATTCTCAAAAGATTTTTAAATTGGGATCTTGAAACCAACAAGAATAATAAAGTAGATCCAGAATGGAGTTTTCTGAGGCTCTTTAGAATTACTCCTTCTAATATAAAATATCAATTGTTTTACGGCCTCCTTATCTTATTTTTAATTTACATCCCTTTAGATTTCCTCCTTTATTTAATCCCGACTATAATTGATTACACCTTTACATCATTGATAATATCTGAAGCAAATTCCTATTTATTGAGTGATGTGTATTGGATATTTTTATTGTCAAGTTTTATCATTCAATTTTCGGTTGCGGTGTATGAAGAATCAATCACCAGAGGATTTTTAGTAGTACGAGGGGAACATTATTTTCCAAAAATGTCCGCAGTATTTATCGCTTCTTTTTATTTTGGGATCGCCCACTTTGCCTATATTATTCTTAATTTGAACCTACTATTTTCTCTTATTTGGTTTCTCCAAACCTTTTTTGGAGGGCTTATTTTTGCATTGTTTGTAGTGAAAAAACATTGGTTATTCCCATGCATTTTTGCCCATGCATGTAATAACATTATATCCGTTCACACACTCTGGTTTTCGTCTCGTTCAGTTGATTTTTTTGCTATTTCCATTCATATGTATCTTCCGTTATTGCTGATCAGTATTTTCCTATTTATATGGCAATATTCGAAGATTAAAGGTGCGGTTAACTCCGGACTTAAGGATATTAGAAGCTATTTTACCACGAAAGCGGAAAAAAAAAATGTTAAACAAGAT
>CAZDJH010000047.1:0-14391 GCA_964505645.1 uncultured archaeon
CCACGGGAAGCCTACCAGAAGATCAGAGTATATTTCGGTACCAATTATCTCAAACTATCCTTAGCGACACCAATACAAGTTCTGATTGGTACAATACAACAGAGCCTACACCAGGAGCATTTTATGAAGTGAAAAGGGGAGATATTTTATTTAGTGAGATTCAAGTAGGCGGGAATGAATTTATAGAGTTGTATAACAGTTTATATTGGCCAGTAACCCTAGACGGAATGATTATTTGGGATTATGGATATAGTGGCGGTAGTGGGGACGACGAAGTTATTTTTTCGGGTGAAAAATTTATTCCCGCTCGAGACGTGATAACCGTGGGGGATAGTGGTGGGGGATATAATTTCACCGTTAACATAACATTGACAGATAGTTATGAAGATTTGGTCCTTTATCGTGATAGTGGGCCTTCCTATGAATTAGATGTGATTATATACGGAAATGACATCTCGAATATTTATCCTTGGGGGGCCGATTCCGGTTGGATTGGTCCAACCAATGTATCTGCGCCTTCAAATAGCCTTCATAGAGTCAATATCTCTGGCGAGCTCCAAGACACTAATACTTCGGCGGATTGGATTGATGAAACAGAATCTCCCGGATCACTTCCTTCTCAATCACCATGGGACTCACCGGGCTCATTTTCCATAAATGAGGATGCTGACGACCCAGACACGGACGGAAGATTTAATATCGATTTAGTCTCCGGATCAGATGGAGCCACCAATTATTTATTATATACTTCAGAGGCTCCTATTACTGAAATCAATGAAAGTCAGACATTAATCGCCGATTTACAAGAATCGGACTTTCCGTATGAAATCTCGGCATCCAATGGTATTCATTATTATTCAATCGTAGCATATAACGCGTCCGGAAATACGTTATCAACTAATAACGTATCCGTTGAAGTTGGGATGGCGCCAGGGAACTTCACGTTGAGTACGGATGCGGAAAGCCCCGATAAGGACGGAATTTTCAATCTCATATGGGATCCCTCTAAGGAAGCAAATAATTATTCAATTTATATGTACGATGCACCCATTACAGAAATAAATGAAAGTTTAACGATAATTGCAAACCAAACAGCAACATCACCATATTCAATCACGAATTTCACCGGAACATATTATTACATTGTTGTCGCATATAACGATTTTGGAAATACAACGTCTAATAATGTGAGTGCAACTATATCGAGGCCCATCAATGTCCTAATCACGGAGGTAATGTACGGAGGAACGGATGGCGAATGGATCGAAATTCTTAACCACGGAAACCTTCCCATCGATGTAAATGATTTTACGTTGTATTCATATTACGATGATAATAAAACTCTGATTGATATGGGCTCCCCGTTTCCTTTAAATCCAGGGCAAACCTATATAATCGGGGAAGATCCGTCGGCAAATTTAACGAAAGATATATCGCTAAATGATACAGGAGACGTACTCCTCCTAAAAGATGATTATGATAACATTATTGATGTAGTTATTTGGGGAAATGGAAGTAGCGGGTTTACAGCGGGGGCTGAAACGGGCTGGGAAGATACAAACAATGCCACAGGCGGATTGCCCGCAGGGCAGAGTATATTTCGATATAACCTCTCAAGAACGCTCCTGAGTGATACCAATACGAGCTCCGATTGGTACTCCACGGCGGAGCCCACTTTAGGAGACTTTTATGAAATTCAAGTGGGAGATATCTTGTTCAGTGAAATTCACCCGTTGGAGGACGGGACTTATAAAGAATTCATTGAACTCTATAATAATTTGACGTGGCCCATCACATTAGACGGAATGACAATCTACGACAACGGAGCAAATCAACCCGAAGTGTCCTTCTCAGGTGCCAAGTTAATCCCGGCTAGAGATGTTATTACCGTTGGAGATTCGGGGGGGGGATTTGATTATACTTCTGAGATCGATTTAGATGATAATCACGAAGATCTGGTGCTTTACCGAGGTCCAGGTATGACTAATGAGTTGGATGTAATTATCTATGGGAATCATATTTCTAACACATACTCGGGCATCGGGTGGGTAGGATCGTATAATGTGAGTATCTCGGATATGACCGCGTCAGAAAGCATTCACAGGCTCAACGGAACCGATTATGAACTACAAGATACGAATAAATTCTCGGATTGGGGAATCTATTTGAATAGTTCTGGCGTTGTGCCCGCCTATTTTTCAGTAGAGCACCCTCAATGGAGCCCATTACCCCAAGACCAAATACTCTGTTTTGGTGAATCGCTCAGTTATGACTTAAATGCGTCTGATGTTTTGACTGTAGTGTATAGTGTGAATGATTCGGCCTTTTCGATTGATACGCAAGGGATATTAACAAATATATCGATATTAAATATTGGAACCTACGAGCTCGAATTGAACGCCTCAAATGGTTTATTTGATAATATTACAAAAATTTCGATCACCGTGGATCTCTCTACAATTCTTTATGATATTTTGATCACAGAAGTGGATTATGATGGAAATCCTGATTGGGTAGAAATTTATAATCTTGGTAGAGATGTGGATCTTACCGGCTGGAAACTATCAGATGGGGATGATGGTCTAGATTATGATTTAACACCCATTGGAACCCTTTTAACCGGAGAGATTGTCACTGTTGGACATGAAAGTGCTAGTGTCACTTTAAATTTTACAGATTCAGATTTTTGGCAAGCTTTAAAGGATGATGGAGATGAAGTCATTCTCATGGATCACCAAGGGGCTTATCAAGATGTAGTAATATATGGGGGCGGGGATTCAGACCAAATCGATCTTACTTATCCTGATTCATATTGGAATAGTACAAATACGGTTGACTCCCCAACAGACCTAGAAGGGACCCTCCAAAGATTTAATAACACACTAGAAGGAGGGGTGAAAGATACTAATACACCTTCCGATTGGATAATTTTGAATAATACGGCAGGATCTATTTTGAATCTAATGCCACCAGAACCCGGTAATGTAAGTTCTGTGTTAATCACCGAACTTATCGTAGATGCCCCCGGGTCGGATTTACAAACGGGGAGAGAATATATAGAACTTTATAATACTTTAAACGTCCCTATCAATCTCGGAAACTGGTCCTTATGGCATGGTGACGAATGGGATGAGGGTGCGATGGTAGTGTTCCCCTTGAATACTGAAATTCCCGCAAAGACTCACTACATTGTAGCTAACAATTTAGATAACTGCTTAGATTATTATAATATTACTGGGCTTTACTATCCCGAATCTACGGATTTACGTATTACGAATAGCCCCGATGATGTGATTTTAGCGGACTCTACCAAGAAAATAATTGACAGAATCGCCTATAAAACCACCTCAAACGATTATTTTGTTGATGAAATAAATGATCCCTCTTGGAAGAGCGGAGATGAGGGAATTATTGATCATCATGTTGGCTTTAGTTTAGCCAGAACCTATGACCCGTATAATAATAACACATATCTAGACACGAATTCCCGCTCCGATTGGCGAACCGATGTATATCCCACACCAGGGAACCATTCGAGCGCTGCGCTGTTTTTAAATACACCATTTACCGTTAACGCCACTGTAATGGCCTTTAGTTCCCCTGATTGCTCATTTGCGGCATTTAAAGCCCTAATTGAAAACGCTACAACGTCAATACATTTAAGTGTCTATCAATTTACCTCCGCCCATATCTTAGTAGAATTAGAAAAAGCAATGGATCGAGGAGTTCACGTATATGCATTAATGGAAGATTCTTTTGTCGGGGGTGGAGTAACTAGCGGGGGTACCGTGGTCGCAAATGAAATGGCATATATCGCGACTAAAATTAACGACCATGAAAATGGTGCAGTTCACTGGGAAAACCATGGATGGAGGATATTCCATAACAAGTATTTTATTGTGGATGAAGAAGTAGTGGTAATATCCACCGAGAATTATAAACAGACGGGAATTCCCAAGCATTATTCAGCCGGAAATCGCGGGTGGGGAATCGCAGTGAATAGCAGCACCATCGCACGTGAATATCTTAAGGTGTTTAATTTGGATTGGGAACACGGAGCCACCTATGAGGAAAAGGAAGACTATTTGGTGGGGGGAATAAAGAATGATGGCGTCTTGTATGGCTCTTATGAACCACCCAATGGTCCCGATAATTATACTATAAATACCATTTCAAATGCGAAAGTACAGACAATTATTGGCCCAGACGAAACGGTCGACGTGATGACGAGGCTTATTAATGGTGCCAAGGAATCAATCTATTGCGAGATCTTTTATATGTATCCAACGTGGAACGACTATCCGGGTAGTTCAAATAATAACCCCTTACTTTTAGCACTGGTTAGAGCCGGAGAGAGGGGTTTGGATGTAAAGGTAATTTTAGACGCAACGCTCTATAATATTGAGGGTGATAATAACAATAATGAAGCATTTGACATCCTTAAAACAGCGGGAGTTCAAGTATGTTATTCAAAAAATATCAATGGAATTGATAAATTTCATGTTAAGGCACTAGTGGTGGACAATGAATCCGTGATGATTTCTTCGGTCAATTGGAATGAATTTTCTGCCACCGAAAATCGTGAAATGGGGATAATTGTAAACTCTTCGGCGGTTGCGGATTATTATGTTACTATTTTCATGCATGACTGGAATTATTATTCCACTACAATCCAACCATCCGAGGAACCCGAGGGACAACACCTCCCATTGGGGCTTGCCACGTATTTTTGGGTCTTTTGGTTGCCGATCTCCTCTGTTTTATTCGGTACAATCTTACTAGGTGGCTACTTTATTAGGTCAACCGGAGAGAAAAAACAAAAGCAAGAGGATTTAAAGAAAAAGGAAGTCTCAAAAATGAAGCCAGACAAAGAACTTCAAATTGAAAGCATTCCAATTGAAGTCGAAAACATACGACAGAAGGTAAATCAATATTACGGGGACGAAGTGACGGTATCACATCTTAATTCAAGTGGGGAACCGTATGATCAAATATCTCCAAGTGAGTTCGTGAAGACCTATATCCAAACTAATAATGATTTAATTCCGGTAGGGTATTTCTCAAGACCTATTTCACGCGTATTATTATTGAAATACGACGAAGATAATTACCTTGCCATCGAAGGTAAGTTGCAATTAAAACTGAAATTATTTGATGAGTCCTTAAAACGGAAAATCGGTGAGTTATCCAGCGAAATTGAGCGATTAAAGGAAGATGAAAAAACTCCGTTGGATGAATTGGTCAATGATCTTCAACAAAAAATTATGCAACAAAAAGTAGAACTCTCTAAATTAAGAGAAAAACAAGAATAATTCATTTATAAAAAAGATTATATCAATTAATTTTGAATAATAAAATTAAAATTATATTAATAAACTGGTTCAAACGGTAAGCTGTTCCAATGACATCAATTAAAAGTGAAAAAAGTAAGGAAATGGATAAAGGAATTGTACAATGTCCTTCGTGTGGGAAACCAGTACCAAAGCAAACGTACTGTAAAAAATGTGGAACTTCCTTTAAGCCGGAAATGCGAATTGCCACCAAATCCGTCTTGATATTTGTATTGATCGTGGCGGGTTTGGGGGTGGGAATGTTAAGTTATGGATATTTTGTGGGAAATTACATCACCCCGATTAGCTATATAAATGCGGGAATGGAGGGAAACACGATTAGAATTCAGGGATATGTAACTGAGATTGAATATTGGGAAACCTATGAAAAGACAACTTTCCAGATTACAGATTCGTCGGGAAGTATTCAAATCTCGGGGTGGTCAGAATTTACCTCCGATATAAAAGAAAAAGGGTATCCCGAGATAGGTGATATTGTAACCGTTGAAGGAAGCGTTGATGTGTACGAAGAGGAGGTTTCATTGGAATTAAGAAACGCAGATTCAATATCGATAACCTATCAAACTGTCATCCAGAAAGATGTAGGTGATATTGATGCGGATGACCAATATAAAAAAGTAAATATCACAGGTGAAATAAATGATATTGATGAACTTTATAATGGTGATTTAATGATCATGGAACTTATAGACAATGATTATAATAAGATCGACGTAAAAATCACGGCGGATTTTATTGCATTTACAGGAGCAGAGGCGATTGTTCCAGAAAAATATGATGATGTACAAATTATTGGGATGGTGGATCTCTATTATGATAGCCCCCAAATTAAACCGTGTACGATGACCAACAAAAGTATTAAAATTTTATAATTTAAAGAGATGACCATAGGAAATGTCAGAAGAAAATCAAGATAACATGGGAATTTTTACTCCGGAAAAGGATCAAGATTCTAAAAAGGCGAAAGCGAAAGTAAAGCCCGGGTTTTGTCCCAAATGCGGAGCATATGTAGGTGCTTTTTATTCTTGTAAGTGGTGCGGGACAACAATGCCACATGGAAAGCGTCTACGGGCATTCCAGTTGATTTCCGTTATTGGGATCATAATTGGGCTTATCGCATTGGGTGTATACGCCCAAACCGATCCTGCTCCCACCGTGCAAATAGGAGATATCGGTCCCACCTATGCTAACGCCACTGTAACCATTAATGGAGAAATAACGGGAATTGATTATTATGAAGCAGATGATGACTCGTGGAAGATTTTAATATTAACCGTTAATGACGGTACAGGTTCCATTGATGTGAAAGCATATTCAGAAGTTGTTGACGGATTAATCCTACATGGCGGAGATAACACTCCCGCGATTGGTGATAACTGCTCTATCAGAGGTGGTATCTATGTAAAAGGGGACGATCTCCATTTAATGCTGGAATCATATCTATTTTTAAAAATTTCCCGAGAAATCGAATTTCCGACCGATGGTAGCTCGTATAATGCAACGGACTTCGTTGGGATCTATTCCTCTCATCTTAATGAACGAGTCAATATTACAGGAGAAGTAGGAGAAGTGAATACCGATGACTCCTATTTTATACTCAATACCACAGCAGGGGTAGAAAATATTAAAGTAAGTGTTCCAAATTATGTTAAGATATTTAACCCCGAAATGACGCTTAATGTCCTCACCGGACAAATAGTGACTGTAGCAGGTATTTGCGGGGAATATAAGGTAGGAGGTCCCCAAATAGTACCGAGTTCACTCAAAGATATCAGAGGTGTTGCCTAAATGATAAGCTTTGAAATGATTTTATTTGCGGTATTAGTAAGTTTAGCGGGTGTGTCTATGGCTACTATTTTCTCGCTCATCCCCGGGCTCCACATTTATTCCATTTTAGGATATGTGGTTTTAATTTTATTAAATGTGAGCGGATATATTGAACCGCTTCTTTTTTCATCTTTTGTGGTCGCTATGCTCGTTGGATATTGCCTTGGTTCGTGTATCTCTTCCACCTATTTTCAAACGCCCGATGACTCAAGCGTGTTTATGGTATTTCCCTCCCAAAAATATTTAGAAGATGGGAGGGGGTATGAGGCAGTGTTTCTTGCGGGCTTGGGAGCTGTGGGCGGGACGGTTGTAGCAAGCCTTTTGATTATTTTTTTGGGAAATTATTTAATTATGTTAGTGGACCTTTTAATACCCCATAGTTTCTGGATTATCGCAACGGCAATGGTGTTTGTATGGATGTCAGAATGGCCTAAAGACCCCGCTCGACAAGAAAAGCGCTGGGAAAAGTTGGCTACTGCATGGGTACAATTATCGATGGGGTTAATAGTCATTATTGCGGCGGGAATTTTGGGGATTTTTCTGTTCTTTAGCAGCTTAGTCCCCCCAAATAGAGCCTTTCAAGGGCTTGCCGCTGCATTTGTTGGGCTCTTTGCGTACCCTTCCTTGATCCAGACGCTAATAGCGGGTAAAAAAGATATCCCGAAACAACATGCGGGAAAATCAATTGAAATTGGAAGTACTGAAATTATACAGGGGATTGGTGGAGGGCTAGTGGGCGGTTCAGTGGGAATGCTTATTCCCTCGGTCACAGCGGGAATAGGGAATACCTTTTCCAGGCACGCTGTTGCCCAATCCGGCGATAGGTCTTTCATGTTCAGCCAAGGTTTCTCTAGAGCCATTTATTACGTTGGTGCGGTCTTATTGCTTTTCATCCCACAAGCATCAGTTAGGCGGGGCGGTGCAGCATTATTCATTACCATGTTTTATATCCCTGAGACTCAAGCAGAGCTCTGGATTACCGCAGCAACGGCATTATTTGCAGTCGTTTTTGGCTGGTTTCTGTTCCTGGCGATTACAAAGGGACTGACAAAAGTAATTCACAAAATTAATCCACGATACATTTCGCTGTTTGGATTAATCGTGATGTTTTTCGTAACATTTTTTATGCTGGGTTTATCGGGCTTGTTAATTTTAGCAGTTTCCACGGCGATAGGAGCTATTCCGATCTATTTTAACACGCGGCGCATCCATTGCATTTCGGTTATAACAGTACCAATGATGATTAGCATGGGCGGTTTTTCAATTGCTATAATCCAGCTATTTGGTCTAATGTAAAAGTTGCTCAATATCATTTATTAAAAAAATTTTAATGGAATTAATTGCTTACGACTATTATTCTTTATTGAACTCTGGAATTGATTGGGAAAGTAAAATAATGGAAATTTCAAAATTGGGGTTATGGAGTCCTTGGAGAGAATAAGTCAGTGAAAAATTTAAATTCTATTAATATATTTAAATTATAAAGGAAAATAATATATTTATTCAGAAAAAAAATGAAATATAAAATTATTTTCTGTTTTTAAAAGCGCTTTATAAAATAGGTTATTGGGGATTAAATGCTAATAGTGGAGAATTTATTTTATCAAAACCAATCAAATGTGGAATATTTTTTTAAAAATTTTTTAAAAGTGCAATCTTTTACTTTCCAAACAAGACTAACTTTCGGCTTACCAAGATTGAACCTCATTTAATAGATGCCAAATATTTTTTCAAAAATTAGAGATGTGAACAAGTTATAAAAGTTTTCTTTAAACTTTTAGAACATACATATTCTGCTCAAGAGGAGATTGGTAGAGTATTGTTATCATCAAGGATTTTTTAATTTCGAAGATTTAACGGATGATTTGAAAAAGGAATGGGACTATTTAAAAAATTGAGATAAACTTAGAAAGTTTAAAAGTTTAAAATTATTTTTTAAATATGGTCTAAACAAATTTGAAAAATGAATATAAAATGAATATAAAAAAAAGATTAGATGGGTGCATTTATTGAAGGGATTGACTCATTTCTTAACTGGGGTATGCGTTGCAACATTTTTTCCGAGTGTGATTTATGCCGCATATGATCCAGATTTGATCCTCTTAACAACTCTTTTGCCTATTGGCGGCCTATTTGGTTATCTTCCTGATTTCTTGGATTTTAAGTTATCTAGATATCTCGAACGAGAAGATTACGTTGTCAATCCAGGTTATTACGAATTAGACCCATGGCGTGTTGCAAAGACAATTGCTCAATGTATTAATGAGGCATATGTCAGTGAGAAAGCTGTAAAGTTGAAATTAGAAACACTTCGATTACCTAACGGGATGTGGAGACGCTACTCAATTCTCTTTAAAACAAAGGAACGCGAAGTTTGGGTAAAGATCGGTCCACTCATTTCCACGGGTCTGGAAGTGCAAAGAGGCAGTGAACCCGAAGAGGAAAAGGTAGCAGTGGTCAAGTATAAACCAAAACTCAATTATTCTTACGAAAGCACCACCAATGTAGACATCTGGGACGGTCCTACCTTCCAATTCCGAAGAGAAGGCGATGAGGTGTTTGCTGACTTTATTCAATGGCACCGAAGGTGGTCCCATTCTATTACGATAGGATTCGCGTTCGGGCTGTTCTTCGGATTAGCAGTAGGTTTTTCCTATCTATTTATCGGAATCTCGTTAACCGATTTGGAGATCTTAATGTTAATTGGTGTGATTAGCGGAGGGATCTGGGGACATGTTTTAGTTGACCAACTTGGCTGGCTGGGTTCCAATCTGTTATATCCAATCACCGGAAAGAGAACTACGGGCTTTGGACTCACGCGTTCCATGGACCCAATGGCCAATTTCATAACAGTATATATTTTAACCATACTTATGCTTTGGAACATAAACCGATTCGCACCAGCACCGATTATCCCGCTGGGACATTTTATGTTTTTCATATTATTGCTGGTCTTACCAATCGCCATCCTCATCTCCGCGACCTATATATGGGAGAAGCGACACCCAGAGGAGGATAAATCTTGGGATGAAGAAGAACTCGAAGAGGTTACTATGGAAATCGCAGAATATTAATTTTTTCTTTCCCTTTTTTCTTTTTTACATTTGAATCTCCGAAACCTGAAAACTAAGAGTGAATAATAGCGACAAGATTGAATTCGTAATTAAAAATAGAAGAATAAAACATTAAAGAAGAAGGTTATTTTTCGAGTAAAGCTTGGGGTACTATCCCATCTGAATTCCATCCACGAAGTTTATAGTATTCATCAAGCATTTCTTCTAAAGGAACGGTGTTGTCTCTTGAGGGCCCTTCTGGTAAAGGCTCATCGGTAAAACGCGGTGGAAGAGAGTCATCTTTTCTTGTAAAACCCTCCCGATTATTAAATGCTCGCTCCAGATTATAAATTCTTGCTCCTGTTTCTAACAGGGCCTCATCTGAAATATTATGTCCTGTAAATACATTATATATTCGGGCATAATCCGTAATCGATAATGCAAACTGGGTGAATTTACACATAATTAGTGAATCAATAAAGGCAGAGAGATTTTGCATAAGAATTACGATTTCTGCTTTTCCCGTGGGGTCAAAACGATCTACCTTTATGGGCGAGCCTAAGATTTCAGGCGAAATTAGATATGCTCGCAAATGACAACCCCCTCGGTTAGAGGTCGCATAGGCGAGGCCATGTCCCACCGCTCCGCGCGGATCATATGCGGGAAATTCCAGCTTTTTTGAGGACATACTAAGCTCCGGTCGTCCGAACGCATCAGCAAGTCTATAAGAGCCATTACTTATCTTGGTCCCGAACTCATCTTTTTGATAGGCGGCATTGTCAATTAATTCTAGTAGCTTTTCTTCATCTCCAAATTCAAGGTCCTCTGAAAGGATTCCGCGGTCGTTTAACTCCATCGCACAGCCGATCGTTGAGCCCAAGGAGATGGTGTCAAATCCGTACTCATTACATCGGTAATTGGCCTCGATAATTGTTTCTATGCTATTTATATCGCATTGGGCTCCAAAACTCCAAATCGTTTCATATTCTGGCCCTTCGCCCGACCGTCCCGAATCAAGTTTTGTACGTCTGCCGCAGCCAATAGTGCAGCCTTCACAGGGACTTTTGGCAACAAGGAATCGTTCGAGAATTTTTTCTCCAGAGATCCCTTCCGCATCTTCAAACACGCCTCCTTGAAAGTTGCGCGTGGGAAACATTCCTTGTGCATTTATTATATTAACCAATACAGCAGTTCCAAAGAGCGGCAAGCCATTTTTGGTGACTCCATTTTTTTTAAACAGATCTAAGACATCTTCCCTCACTTGCTCTTGTTGAGCAGTTTTTGTTTTTTGAATATCCGAGGAGACAATAATTGCTTTTAGTTTTTTGGACCCCAATACAGCTCCCAATCCGCCCCTCCCAGCAGCTCTGCCCTTATCATTTATTATACATGAAAGGAGCGCTTGGTTTTCACCCGCTGGACCTATGCATGCCACACTCGTGCGACCACTAAATTCTTTTTTGATCTTATCCGTGGTTTCATGAGTATTTAATCCAATCAAGTCTTCCGCGGAATGAATTTCAACTCCTTGCGGGGTGATTGAAAGGTAACTCCATTCTTCCGCCTCACCCGTTAAGATGAAGGCATCAATCCCACTGTATTTTAGGAGGGTTCCAAAGCGCCCTCCCGAATGAGAATCAAGGATAGTCCCCGTGAGAGGAGATTTTGAAACAACTACATATCGGCCGCTTAACGGTGTTCTTGTCCCCGTAATCGGTCCGGTCGCAAATATCACCATATTTTCTGGAGATAAAGGATGGATTTTTGCAGGAAGCTCATCATAAAGATATTTTACCCCCAATCCACGGCCTCCAATGTACTTTTCTTGGATTTCCGTGGGTATCTCTTCCGAATTGACTGAACTGTCGCTTAAATTTATTCTAACTAACTTATTATTCCAATTTTGCATTTTTTGCTTCCTCTGGTTAATCATTAAAAATATTATACTGTTCATTGGGACAGCCAAAACACTGCTTTTTATACCATCGATAGGTTGAACTACTCATACTTGAGAGGTCTGCTAATCGCGAGGGACAGTGAGGACATGGGTTTGGAGTGTGTATCCACGATTTCGTTAACTTTAGCCAGGAGAGTCCCTTTAAAATTGCCACTCCTGAAGATGTACCGAGCCGGCTTGCCCCCGCCTCGATCATATAAATTGCGGACTTCACATCTCTAATTCCCCCGGATGCCTTAACACCGATATCGGGACCTACTGTTTCTCGCATTAATTTTACATGGTCGTAAGTTGCCCCCATTACACCAAACCCCGTTGAAGTTTTAACAAAATCGGCTCCCGCCTCCACACTCATTTCGCATGCTTTGACAATCTGATCTCGCGTAAGATAGCCGGTTTCTAAAATCACCTTTAAAATCCCATTTCCCTTAACTTCATCATACAGCACCCCAATATCGTGAGCCACACCTTCCCAATCTCCATCCCTCACCCGCTGTAAATTAATGACCATATCGATCTCTTTTGCTCCATGGCTTAATGCTAATTCGGCTTCTGCAGCTTTTATTTTGGGGGTGTTTGCCCCAAGTGGGAACCCAATCACGGTACATACTTCTGTATCAGAGCCATCTAATAGGTTATATGAGCTTTTGACATGAACCGGATTGATGCATACGGCGCCAAAGTTGTATTTAAGCGCATCTTCGCAAAGCTCTTTTATATCCTTTGAGGTTGCATATGCGCTTAATTTAGTATGATCAATCATCTGTGCTAATTTAGATTCAGTTAAATCTAATGCAGAAAGATTAATCGTTTCAGGTATAAAAAAAATATCTGTCATATATATTATCCCAATCAATTAAGTGTTATAATTAAAGAACTAATTATATTTTATAAACTTTATAACTAAAGGTTTTTGTATCACCTAATTGAAGAAAGATGAATTAATTCCTCTTATAATAGAATAATAGAAGAGATAAAAAGAAATTACCTTAAGATTCGTATTTGGGGATGAACGGAAAGAATTCATCTATAAGTTCGTAAGTCGAATCAAATAAAGTTGTATCGCTGGGATCATCGAACAGATCCCCATATTGGCTGAAAAATTTTGCCGCAAACCCCGCTAAGGTATCTTCAAGGCACTTTGAGCGTTTTGTAGAAACTAAAACACACACGACGGGTTTGTTATCGGATTTTTCTAAGAGAAGAACCGCTTTTCGCATATGAATTTCTTGTATGTCGCCCCCGCGGACAGATTCCTTTAGAATCAGACCTATGCCTTGAATCATGCTCGAGAATAGGGATTCCTCAACTTCATGGTGGGTCCAATTATAATTATAAAGCGGAATTCCCCCTTCGGTATGGATTATCGTTAATCTTATGGCCCTAAATGGTAAGATATAGCCCAATTCAGGTCGCTTATAAAATGCTATCGCTTGGAGGCACGACCCAATGCCATAAAACAAGAAATGGATTCCCGGAACGATATATCGGAGTTGTGTTGCATATCCGACGACCGTTCCTAATGCTCCTATTAATGCGCAAAAGAGAAATAGGGAGGCAACCTTTTTTAGGTCACTTGGTGCTTCTAAAAAGATCTTGATGCTAATATAAATCATGTAAGCAGAGGTTACGAAGATTAAAATTATGAACGTTAAGAGAAAAGGCCCCTTTACATTCAGTGTGAGAATATTATTTGGAGATTCTTGAACGATGGTAGTGGGGTCTAAGGATGCCCAAATCAATGAAGTGGTTAAGATGGTATTGATTACGAGCTTTAAAGGATCTACCTTATCATGAGCCAAAAGGTCCGACAAAATCTGCCACGAAAACAGAAGCGCCGCAAAAGAATATAATGCTATACGAAATAACATTTCATCTAGAAAAAGTTTCGAAAATGCCATTAAAAAAGGTGAAATTGCCACACACACCCATGTTACCGTTAGAATCAAACATAAGCGCTGACGATTTTCCAAATACTTCCTTAGAGAAAGTAAAGCCGCGGCCAATGCAAATCCCGCCGCTATGATATCTATAAAAAATTCAATTGTTAAATTCATTATAAGTAAGTAAGTAATTATTTATTGATATATAAATAGTTCGGCTACAATTCTATATAAATCTTATTATTGTAAAACATTTTTTTCTTGGTATTGAAGTCTCCCCGCCCTAAAGGACGGGGATTCCTACGAGTCCGCTAAGCGTT
>CAZDJH010000048.1:0-2995 GCA_964505645.1 uncultured archaeon
TCATAATCATGCGGGTATCTGATACTAAGAGAAAAAGGGATGAAGTTAGTCTGCTTGCTTGTATCATCATAAGTTTGATTTTTGTTGGTGGAATTGTAAGTATGTCGGTTAATCTCTTTACATTTACCACCAATCAGGCGTTAAATAATGTGAATGGAAAAGATTTTTCGTCCAATTTGCGGAGTGCTCAGTTGGAATCTTTTTCCGATGAGGGAGGATCAATCAACTGTTCCGTACAGCAATCAATTTATAATACCTCTACAACAAGTTTTTCAAATTTAGATAATAATAATAAATTCTGGCAACCAGCACCTACTATAGAGGAATATAAATCAACTTTTACAAATATTTCAATTGAAAATATTAATGCTCCAAATAAAACAATAACTATAGAAGACACTAAAGCAGATAGCTATGATTTAGATACTAAACGCGCCATTTCATTTCAAGTAAATACAAGTAAAAGTATCTTAATTAATGGTTCATTTCAATTATTTTCTATTCAGATAGATACATATTATGAAATTACCGTCTACTTATACAATTCTTCATGGGACGATGATAATGACAGATCAAAACCAAATACTGATTCTTTTACTAAATTAACATCTTTTACTGTTGACTCCGCTGTGAATAATGAATGGTTTGAGCTCAGTCTTGGTAATACAGTTTTAGATAATTCAAAGACAGAGAATAATACATGGTTTATCGCTTTATACAAGAGTGATGAAGGTGCTGGTTCGAACGAAGTGAAATGGAATTATGGAACAGATTCCCCCGTTGATTATTCGGAAGCTTATTCAATAAGCTTTAATAATGAATCAACTCATCAGAATATTGACTATTTGACTAAATTAGATTTAGCACCTTTAAACAATACTCCAAATCCAGAATATCTCGGAATGAGTGTAAATAATTTACCCGTTAGTGGTTATGAAAATATAAACGGAAGCGGATATTGGGAAACTACAGATGACCTTGTAGAAGGCGATACAGATGGAAGTATTTGGTTCGAGGTCAAAGCGGATTGGTGGGATGTCTCTTGTGATATTACATCAGTCCAAATTAACTATACAAAAACCAGTATAACAGCAAATTCCTCCTTTATCATTACAGATAATAACGCTGATGTGGTATGGAATGTCACAAGGGATAATTTCAACTTTTTTGATGAAAGGATTAATCATACCCAAACCCTCAATTTTACCCTCCCTAAGGATTGGGATTTCGACTCAATAGAGGTCTATAATGGCTCTAATAATAAGAAAACGATAAAAAAAACAAAACTCTCAAATTCGATTGAAGTTCAAGTTTTAAACGCAGGAAACGGCACGGATTGGTATCTTATAGCGAATTCTACAAATCTAATCGATGGTATTAAAGCTGAAGTGGACTCTATCGAGCCGACAATATATAATCATTCGAATATCATCGATTTTATTGGGAGCTTCAAACAAGAAATAAGCAATGATAATATCACACTAACCGTATACAGTCCGGAATCGGCAGGAAGTTATCAAAACCATACCAAAACCATCAATGTCTCCGATGGATCCCCCGGTTCTGAAATTAATATAAGTTCATGGGAAGTTAATAGCTCTGCGAGAGATTATGGCAATTTTCTAATTCAAGCTACATGGAACAACAATTCTGCAGCAGGATTTTTTGAAAAGAATATTACGATTTATGCCGAAACGGAATTAACAATTACATATCCCAAGGGAGAGCCGACCTTTGATGCGGGAGATACATTCGATTTGCAAGTCAGATTTAACGACACAGGGCAAAATCTTAATATTTCGGCTGCTAATCTTAGTTATTATATTAATGGGGGAGATTATCGACCAATCGATCAAAATTTTACGAAATTAAGCAACGGATTATATAATCTTTCAATCGACTGTAACGATACCGACATTATTTACGGTAAAAACACCCTACATGTTAATGCCAGCAAGCGATATCACAATGAGGCAAATATTGAGTTTGATTTCACGGTGCTGGCAGAAACCAGCTTGAACATTACATATCCGTATAATTTTACATCCTATAATTCCAGCCAAAGCTTTGAAATCGAAGTTTTCTTCAACGATACCGTAAACAATACGGGAATCGAAGGCGCCACTATCAATTACAGCTTGAACGGAGGGGCATCGTACCGCTGGGTAAACGTCGAGGAAATCGGAAACGGGTATTATAATATTACGATTGAGTGTAATCACTCCGATTTTGGCGATTATGGGGAAATCACCATTATCGTGAATGCCAGTAAAGCGTTCCACTGTAATAAGAGCCAACAACTTAAGATAAATATTACCGGAGAAACTAGCCTCAAGATCGAAACCTTGGATGAAACCGATTTTGGCTCTGGAGAGCTATTTAATTTAACAGTTCAATACAACGATACATCAAGGATTTCAGGGATAAACGAGTCCGCTGTATTTATCTACGTGAATGGGAGCCACTATATGCTCGAAAAGGATGATTGGCTCGATTATAATAACGGTACCTATGAGATTAGAATTAACTGTAGTGATAATCTATTTTACCCGTATGGCGAGTTCGAAATAACAGTGAATTTGACAAGAAATAATTATTATAACGGGACCGCTTCCGTTTCGATCAATGTAATTGGAGAAACTGAATTAACAATCGCTACAGAAGCCCTTGACAGCCCCTATGACTCGGGCGACCTCTTTAATATGACGCTCTACTTTAACGATGCGATGCGGGATAGCGGAATCATAAATTCGACTTTACTTGTCTACGTGAACGGCAGCCTCTACGAGCCGGTAAGCTGGTGCGACTGGAAGAACGGCACTTACGAGATCCGCTTTAATTGTAGCGACGATGTCTTTTACAACAATACGCTGGAGACCTACGGGCCGGTTGTTATTACGGTCACGCTGGACAGGGATAATTACCATCAGGGAACCAACTCTACCACGGTCACCGTGATCGGAGAAAGCGAATTGACCATAAAATCAATCAACCC
>CAZDJH010000048.1:3095-14262 GCA_964505645.1 uncultured archaeon
TTTACAACAATACGCTGGAGACCTACGGGCCGGTTGTTATTACGGTCACGCTGGATAGGAACAATTACCATCAGGGAACCGACTCTACCACGGTCACCGTGATCGGCGAAAGCGAATTGACCATTAATACAATCAACCCGGAAGGACCTTACGATTCGGGCGACCTCTTTAACATAACACTCTATTTCAATGATACAATGCGGGACAGCGGAATCAGCCACTCCGAGGTATTTATCTACGTGAGCGGAAACCTCTATGAACTCGAAGAGAAGGATTGGTCTGATTATAATAATGGAACCTATGAGATCCGCCTTAATTGTAGCAAAGATGCTTTCTTCCCTTCATACGGTAAATTTGTGATTACTGTTAATCTCACAAAAAATTATTACCAAAATGGAACGGTCTCAACCTCACTAAAAATTACAGGAAATACCACCTTAGCCATTGATGAAGATGCACTTGAGGATTCCTATGATTCGGGGGATGTATTTATTATCACAGTTTATTATAACGAAACTGCAAGGGATCAAGGCATTAGCGGAGCCACCATCAATTACAGTCTCAACGGCGGAAAAGATTACCGCGGAGATAATGTCGAGAAGGTTGGGGGTGGGTATTATAATATTACCGTGTATGCAAATGATTCCACTTTCGAACAATATGGTTCCTTTACAATTATCATCAATGCCAGCAAGGACAATTACTACAATCAAAGTGAACAGCTGGAGCTAACCATCACCGGAGAAACGAACCTTTCCGTAATTACCCTATTTGAGGGAACAGAATTCACCTCCGGAGAGATATTTAATATCACCCTCTTCTTTAATGATACCGCGCGAAATCAAGGAATCACCGGAGCGACTATTAATTATAGTTTAAACGGGGGAGCCTCCTATCGAGGTGATCGAGTTTATCCCTTCGGAGAAGGGTATTATAATATTACTATATTCTGTAATGACACAGAATTTGGCGAATATGGGGCATCCACGATAGTTATTAATGGTAGTAAAATCAACTTTTACAATCAAAGTGAAGAGCTCGGGATAGTTATCACAGGAGAGAAGGGGCTTACGATAAAATCTCCATCACAAGACGAAAGATTTGACTCCGGCGATGTTTTTAACATTACAATTTATTTTGAAGATGTTTCGAGGGAAGAGGGGATTGAAGGAGCTACGATTAATTATAGCCTTAACGGAGGAGACTTATATCGTTGGGACAATGTTGATGAGATAGGAGAGGGTTATTACAATATCACAGTATTTGCAAATGATACACAATTCGGCGATTACGGTTCCATAGATATTATCGTAAATGCGAGTAAAGTGAATTATGAAAATCAGAGTATATCGCTCGGGATTAACATTACCGGAACTACCAGCCTCACCATTAAAACGTCCACAGGAACTCCTGAATTCGACTCGGGGGATATATTTAATATCACGTTGAAGTACTGGGATCCCTCGAGGAACCAAGGAGTTGAGAACGCCACGATAAACTATAGCCTTAACGGGGGGAACACTTACCATTGGGAAAACGTTGAGGAGATTGGGGGGGGATACTACAACGTCACTATACATTGTAACCATTCCGACTTTGAGGACTATGGAGCAATTACTATTATCCTAAATGCCAGTAAGGCACATTATTACAACCAGAGCGAGGAGCTAGGGATTAGTATTACTGGGGAAACGAGCCTTAGGATTATTCCACCTTCCGATGGCGCGGAGTTTGACTCATTGGACGTATTTAACTTTACCATCTTTGTTAACGACACTGCCCGTAATCAGGGTCTCACTGGTTCGATCATAAATTACAGCCTCAACGGAGGGGACTCATACCGTTGGGATAAGGTCTATTCTCTTGGAGAGGGATTTTATAACATCACCGTATTTGCAAATGATACAATCTTCGGTGAATATGGCCCATTTACAATCATTATTAATGCCAGCAAGGCTAACCATTATAATCAAAGTGAGCAGCTCGAAATAACCATCACTGGTAGCACGAGTTTTACATCTATTACACCCGCGCAAGACAAAGAGTTTGTTTCCGGTGATATTTTTAATATTACTGTTTATTTTGAAGATATATCAAGGGACATTGGGATAGAAAACGCAATCATAAATTACAGCCTTGATGGAGGGAATTCATACCGCTGGGATAATATTACTGAAATAGGCGGTGGGCATTATAACATTACGATATATGCAAACGACTCCCAATTCGGAGAGCAGTATAGCGACTATGGATACAGAACGATACTCATAAATATCTCAAAGGCTGTATATCATGAAAAGCAAGTAAACTATACATTCCACCGTCAAATTCCCACAAGTATTACATCATTTAATTCTACTGACCTCGGTTCAATTATACGTGGCTTAAATGCATCTTATACATTTAATTATACAGATATTAACGAAAACCAAGTTATCGGAGCAAACTATTCTGTGATGGGAGATAATTATAACTTCGAGCATAATTTGCAAGATCATAATAATGGGTCATATACCTTGCATTTGGATTCCGACAATGTGGAAGCGGGTATTGTATATCTGTTCAGATTTAATATCTCAGCGATAGGAAATGAAACCCAAATAATTTCATTAACCATAAATGTGTCAATCGCACCCACAGCTATTGAGAATCTTACGTTCATTCCAGAAATCGCGAGAAATTCCGGGCTTAACCAGACCATAACCTTTTATTTTAACGATACGACAAATAATAAACCTGTGACGGGGATGGATACAACTAATATTATTGTATATGATGATTTAGGTGGTTTATGGGAAACCGGTGATTTCAATTGGGCGCTTATCGACAATGGATATGGAAATTACTCCTTAAATATAAGTTTAAATGGGCTAGATTCGGGTTGGTATACACTCCAAATAAATGTTTCAAACCTGCCCAATTACGGAGAAAGTTATAAAAATATCACGTTTTATCTCAGGGGCAATTACACCCAAATTAATATGATTACGATGGAAAGCCCCGAGGGGATTGATTTGGGTCCGTTTGATGAAAATTATTCCTCCTATATTGGAAGCGATATGTTCATTCGGTTTAATATCACGGATTTAGAAAATAATAACGCCTCTGTGGAAGGAGATCCAGAGAGATATGTCGTAAGATTTTTGAATATCAATGATAAAAGCGACAACGGAACTCTTTCAGAGGATTTGGATTTTACTCAAGATAATAATTGGTATTATGGGACGATATCCACATCTCAAATCGCTAATAACGGGACATATCAAATCACATTAATAGTAGTAAGAACTAATTTTGAAAATAGCACCTACAGCTTTAACCTTACGATTCAAAGGAAGTTTGAGACTAAAATAGAAATCGTTGATCCACCCCTTGAGGTAACTGCTGGACAATCGTTCCAGTTAATTTTCAGAGCGAGTGTGAACAACGGAACCGATTGGTTCCCACTAGAAGGAGTTGAGATAAGCATTGTAGTTCGAGTAAATGGAGAAATTCATGATAGTGACACGGAAACGACGAATGATGCCGGAAGAGCTGAATTTACCATAACTATCCCGAATGATGCAACTTCTATGAATTTAGATATAGAGTTAGATGAAAATTACAACTTCAATTCCACAAGTCTCGAAATAGATGATATTTCGGTGCAAAGTCCCCCAAGTAGCCCTCCAGGAATTAATTTACGTGATTTACTGCCGATCTTGATAATTATCGGTGCCGTTGCAGGAATAGGTATAAGTGCTGGAGGGGTCTATAGGGGAGTTGTAGTTCCCAGAAAGCAACAGCGGCAACAAGTCCTTAAGGAAGTGAGAACGATCTTCGACGATGCTATCAACTTGGAACACCTCTTAGTTTTATATAAGGGTATGGGAGCGTGTATCTACTTTAAATCCATGGGTTCAGAAAAGATAGACCCCGACCTCATTAGCGGATTTATCTCTGCTGTGTCGTCATTTGGACAGGAAATTGAGTCGCAAAAATCTCTCAATGAGATGAAATACGGAGATAAAACGCTCCTACTATCTGATGGAGAATACATTCGGGTCGCGATCGTGTTAAACAAGAAGGCATCTCTCCCATTAAGGAGAAATTTGAAGAGATTCGTGGGGAGATTTGAGGAACGATATGCTGAATCCTTACCTAACTGGGTAGGACAATTGAAGCTCTTCAGTGATGCGGGTTCCCTTGTTGATGAAATATTCAATACTTCTATAACACTCCCGCATAGGGCTGATTATAATGCTTCAGACATTAAAAGCCTCGAAACGAACCTTGGCAAGGAGATGGTAAAAGTTATAGAAGAAGTTTTAAAAGAGTCAGGGCGAGATTTTCTCTTCATTTCCAAGCTTCTTGAGAAAGCGCGGGAGAAAACTCAGAGGGATGTTTCCGAGCTTTTTATGGCAATACGGGAACTTCGAGAAAAGAACTTATTAATCCCGATAGATATCTCCGAATTAGAAAAAAGAGCCGTCTCCGACGAGGAACGTAACCAGATCAAAAAGAAAGTGGAAGATTTACTGGACCTTTCAGAAGAGGAAAAGCAAAAAACAGTGGAAGAACTATTAAACATGACTCCAGAAGAGCGTGAAGCCTACTTTACAAGCCTCGAAGAAAAAAAGGAAATTGTATCTGCTCCTTTAAAAAGTGTTGTTGATGAGACGATTATTGAAAATAAAAAAGAGGCTAAAATAGCAATCAAAAAAATAAAAGAAAAAGCGGAAAAAGAGAAAAAAATATCTAACTATAAAAAGGCAATCCAGTTCTACAAACAAGCCGGGATAATCGCCAACGATTGGGATCTCAAGAAATTATTCTTGGATTTACAAGAACAGGTGCGCCTATCCAATATCGAGGAATTGGAGCTTAGTAAGAAGGAAGTTCTTATGAAAGCAGAAAAAGCAGAGAAGCAAGAAGACTATGAGGACGCATCTAAGTATTATAAGCAAGCTGCGGACCTTGCATCAGAGATCTTCAAATTGGGAATCGATGATATGGATAAAGAAGTTAAAGATTTAACAAAAAAGTCAAAAAAATTATTGAAAAAATCCAAAAATGATGATTAATTCATCGCTTCTGGGTTTTGGTTTTTAACACTACAGTCTTCTAATTCTTCCCTTGCTTGTATATTATTGAAACAGCCTCGAGCATAACTTTACGGTTATAAATATTTTTCTAGATGTATGAATTACTTATCACTAGTAGAAAAGAGTCCACTTTTCCTAAAATATATATATATGAAATTTTTTAATTTAAATGTTATAAAATTAGTCATTTTTTAATTTTAATAAATAATAATAATATGTTTTATTTTACTAAAATTCAGAAATAGAAAGGGAAAAAGAAACATGAGTAAAAAAAATAATAACGCTCGGACGAGTTTTATCGAAGCACTTAATAAAGATAAGGATAAATCCACAGATAGCGAGGATGAATCGGAAAATGACAAAAAATTCCAACAAATAAAAGATATTAATATTTCTCAAGAGAATTTAAACACTGGGTCAAGCGGAAATAAGATTAAGATCGTATCTATGATCGAAGACTTGAGGGCATCAAAAAATACATATCTTTCTCAAGGTAAGTTCGAAAAAGCAAAAGAAATTGCACAAAAAATTGTTGAGATTGCCGGAGAAGCTGGCATGACCTCATATGAATCCGATGAACAAAAAGAGGTAAAAAGAATACAAACTAAAATCAATAGAAAGCAAAATATTGCAGATTTAAAGAAGAAAATTAGTGTATTAGAACGGGATTATGAGAAATGGGTTTCACAGGGAAATCTTCCCAGATCCCATAAGATGTTCCAGGACTTTATTGAAGAAAATGAAGATTTAGAAGGGTTTGACGCGGTGGAGGAAATTAAGGATTTTATTCGGCGAGACAAGAAGCTTTGGATAAAATATAAAGCAAAACACAGAGAATAACTCTCTTAT
The DNA here is from genome assembly GCA_964505645.1 of uncultured archaeon. Lineage (GTDB taxonomy): Archaea > Asgardarchaeota > Lokiarchaeia > Sigyniarchaeales > SOKP01 > TEKIR-8. Next base: position 9,029 of record CAZDJH010000048.1, read on the forward strand.
ATTGTATTTCTTTTCTATATGTATATTGCTCAATTAATAAAGAAAAATTAGAAAAGATATTACCTAAATTTATTACCTAAATACATTTAATCTGTAATTCCATTCCCCGTTATACTAAAGACTGCTTCTCCCTCAGGTAGATGGGGTGCGTCAACTACTTTCGCGACTCTCTGCTCTCCTTTGCCTTTACGTAGAAAGATTCTTATAGTACTCCCGTGTGCGATAATGTTTCCGCCTGCTGCTTGAATAGGATTGCCATAAAATACATTCGGTTTCGCTTGAACTTGGTTGGTTATAGCTATCGCCAAATCTGGATAAATATCGCACAATCGTATTAAATCATGGAGATGTTGATTTATTGTTTGTTGCCGATCAGCAAGCATACCACGTCCAATATATTCAGATCGAAAATGACCAATTAACGAATCAACTACAATTAATTTGATATTTTTCTTTTTAATAAGATTTGCTGCTTCTTTTATTAAGAGTATTTGGTGGTCTGAATTATATGCACGACCAAATATAACATTTTTAAGTACTTTTTTATGGTCTAAATCCAAGGCCTCAGCCATTTGAATTATTCTTTCGGGCCTAAAAGTACCTTCAGTATCGATATACAAAGCCGCCCCACCAATGCCTCCTCTCTCTTCAGGTAACTGAACGTTAACGCATAATTGATGCATTATTTGCGTTTTCCCAGTCCGGTACTCTCCAAAGAACTCTATTACTGATGCCGTTTCTACGCCACCCGCTAATAAGGCGTCCAATTCTTGACTACCTGTAGTTATTCTGGCTATATTTCTCCTCTGATTCCAGAGTTCTTTTGCGGATTTAAATCCTACATTTAGTATTTTCATCGAGGTCTCGATGATTTTTTCGGTAGTTTTCTCTCCCAAGCCGCTTTCCTCACGAATTATTGATGCCGGGGTGAATGCGATGGATTCCAAACTTGAAAATCCCGCATCGATTAATTTTTTAAGGGTAGCCTCGCCTACTCCTGGGAGACTTTCAACCTCTTCTACGCATTCTTCATACGATTTTTCTTTAGGTTTTAAAGCGAGTTCTTCCTCGATTTCATCTTCTTCCTCGATTTCATCTTCTTCCTCGACTTCATCTTCTTCCCCAAGAGTTTCTAATTCCATTTCCTCCAAAATGTCCTCGATAGGTTCTTGCTCGTCTCCCTCATTATGCTTATCCTCACTTCCATTCCCTCCATTATTATGTGGAGCATATTTGAGATGATCTTTATAAATTTGCCCTTTTATATGATTTCGGTCGCATTCGGGACAATAATAAGGGTCTCCCATCTGAAATTCACTTTCCGTATTATTTTCAACTGCTTTTGCCAAGATTCAATCACATATTTTAGTGTATTTTTTATAGTTTTTTCTATATTAATATAAATTTAAACTTCTTTTAAAAAGAGGGAGGGTAATAATTTAGTGAAATTATCAATGTGTCAATAACTCCTTGTTTTATTAAACATCTCATTCTGAAGGCTCTGAAGGTAATCACTAGATATCTTCAAATTAAAAAAAAAGTTTTTATTAGGAACAGATATTTTACCTTTATTGGTCGAGAAAGTACCGTCCTTTACGGCGGTGATGAATCGCATTTTAGAACTCATGAATTCAAGACCCTCATAATATTTAAATGGAATAGAGCAATATTAAGTATGATGAATGATACCCAAGTTCATCACCAACCGTAGGGACTACGGGGGTTAGCGTTTGGAGGGGATGTAAGACTGATGGTATGTCAGCAATCCCCGATGAATTACGAGTCCATCACCCTTTAGGGTGTGGTAGTTCAACTTACTAAGGAGAAAAAAATGATGTTAGAATATTACCCTACAATAAAAAAAACCTTTTTAAAAAGGGATTTAAACCGCATTAATACAAATAGAAGTAATTGGGATGACCCTTTTTTCAATGACACCGAATCTTATTTAGACCTTGAGGAAATTAAAAACACCTCATCTGAATTTATCACAGATGAAATCGAAAATATAATTATACTCGGAACGGGGGGTTCCATCCAGACTCTTCTTGCGTTGAGGCATCTCTCTAAAAAGACTATTTATCCTATAACGAGCTCTCGGGCGGTAGAGCTTACAAATTGCTTAAATGAAACGAGCCCCGAGAACTCTGTCGTTATCCCCATTTCCCGAAGTGGGAAAACTTTAGATGTGAACGCGACCATAGGGACTTTTCTACAAAGAGACTACAAATTTTTGGGGATATCATCCAGAGGGCCAATGAATGAAATGCTAAAAGAGATTAATGCTCCAATCTTGGATGTACCGGATTTATCAGGGAGATTCGCTGCATCAATGACTAATGTTGCAATTGCTCCCGCATATATCGCCCAGATTGATATAGAAGAGTTCTTAGAGGGTCTTAAGGCGGGATATGACGAAAATTTGACATATAAGCGGAGTCAAAGCCTCGAATTTGCGTCCTTTTTATACAATGTGTATAAAAAAGACTATAAGGTTCTTTTTTCTATGCCATATTCACAACATCTAGAGGGAAGTGTGGGGTTATTCGTCCAAGAAATCTCTGAAAGTACGGGAAAGAAAGACCAAGGTTTAATGGGAGCGTATCAAGAGGCGCCCTTGTGCCAACATTCAGTATTGGAGTACCTATTGGGAGGAACAAAAGGAGCCGTACTTCCAATTATATGGTCAATAGAAGAAGAGGAGCCAGATATGATATTAAACTCTTCATTAGAATATGTTGACGGGCAATCCGCTCAAAATATCGTAAGATATCAAGCTGATGCAACCTTCCAAGCGCTCCTTGAACAGCAAGTACCGGCGGCGAAGGTATCAATCAAAGAACCTAATGAAAAAAACATAGGAACTCTGGTTGCTTTTATTCAATCCACGGTATATTATCTATGCGTATTACTGAACGTAAATTGGGCAAATAATCCTAAAGTAAACATCGGAAAGGAAATATGCAATGAAGCACTTTCAAAAAGTCTCCCCGGTACAGAAAGAAAGAGGGCAAGAGAAGCGATTGCAAAAGAAAGATTCGAACAATTCTTTGAATAGAAAATAAGGAGAAAAATTTAAAATTTTTATTATTTTATTTTAGGCATTATTGATAAAAGCGTCAAAAAGTACATTAACAGCTTCCTCACAATCTTTTCTTTCTATAATGATAGTAATATTTAGTTCTGATGAGCCTTGAGAAATGGCCCTTACATTAATGTCATTATTTCCTAGGGTAGTAAATATCTTCCCTGCGATTCCCGGAGTATGGAGCATTCCTGCGCCTATCACCGAAATAAGCGAAATCTCGTTATCGATTTTAATACTGAACCACTGTTTGCCAAACCAATCCGAATTGCGCAAAAGAAAACTCACCTTCATCGAATCCTTTAGATCAATCCCGAAGGTAATATTATTTTCAGAAGAACTCTGAGAGATAAACTTGATATTAATGTTGTTTTTTCCCAGGATATTGAATAATTTCGCGGCTGTGCCCGGTAAAGAAACCATTGTCCCGCTTTCAATGGTAACCATTGATAAACGTAGAATGGAGGTGATCGCTTTAATTATTTTATCATCTTCAATAACCTCTTTCGTAATTTTGGTATAATCTTCTGAAGTGGGATCGTTGAAAGGTCTGATTTCGGAAGGAATATTTCCTTTTTCATTCACATCCAAACATAATGGATGCAACACCTTAGACCCGAAAAAAGCCAACTCTTTTGCTTCAATATAAGAGATTTGTTTGAGAAGAAATGCTTTTTCCGTAATACGGGGATCCGCGTTAAGAAAGCCTTGGACGTCTTTCCAGTAAATAACTTTCGTATCAAAACTTTCATTTAAACTATATGCCAAGATCGCCGCCGTAAGGTCCGTACCCCCTCTTCCTAATGTTGTGATCTTTTTATCTTTTGTGGAGCCATAAAAACCCGTCACACATACCAGTTTAACCTTATCGGAATTAATAAGATGAGGGATTCTTTTCTTTACTTTCTCACGGGTTTCTTCTAATAAAGGGAGGGCGCGTCCAAAATTATCATCGGTAAGAATAAGTTCGTCCGATGAGACGAATTGTGAATTTAACCCAATAGATTTTAAATATTGAGAGATGATAAATGTACTTAATTTTTCCCCATAGGACATAACAAGGTCTTGGATATCTAAACTGGGACGTAGTAATCGAACCACCCGCCCTAATTGCTTCAGTTCACTCACATTTTGATCTAAGAAGGTAACCGCATTTTCATATTCAGTAGTCCCTTCATCTAAATTTCCCTTAATAAAATTGAAATGTTTTCCGTAAACGCCATCTATAATTTCCTTGCAGACCGTATTCTCGGGACTTCCCCCATCACTACACGATTCATCATAAAATTTTATTAACTTATCCGTAATTCCTTGAAATGCTGAAGTCACGATGATTACATTAGACCCTTGCAAATAATCTTTAATGATTTTTGTAGTTTGAGAAAATGATTCTGCTTCTGTCAAACAACTTCCGCCAAACTTCATTATAACTAATTTTTGATTTTCTTCGTTCAAAGCACATCTACCTTTTTATTCTATTTTTCAATATAAAAAAGGATTGCAAATTATTCAAATTTTTGGATTATTAAAGTTGATTCGTTTAATAAATCTTTTTTAACCCGGTTCTCCATAGCATAGCCTTCCTTATAGACTAATCGATGTACTCCTGAATTTATTATTAGTTTTAGACAACTCATACATGGAAAGGTGGTTGAATAGAGAGTTGTTTTACCTTGAATAGAAGTTCCATGAAGAGCTGCTTGAATGATGCAATTGATCTCGGCATGAACACCCCGACAAAGTTCAGGTTTTTCACCGCTTTTCAAATTCATCCGTACGCATGTATCTTTAGTGCAATGCTTAAAACCAGAAGGAGCGCCATTATAACCCGTAGAAATTATATGAGATTCCTTAACTAATACGGCACCAACCTTTCTTTTTATACACGTTGATCTCTGCGATATAACATTCGCTATTCTCATAAAATAGTCATCTTTAGAAATTCTATTTGCCATGTTGATTATTTCTCCACCTTTTTTATCATAAAAGTGTTAATCATAGTTGATAAAAATCTGGACTATCTTCATTTATTTATAATAGGAATTAACTTTCTTTATTAGGTTTGATTACCATTATTGTTATTAGCAATAGGTATTTAACTGACTGCGAAAGAAGTCCCCTACATTTATGTAGGGAATGAATTTCGCAG
>CAZDJH010000049.1:0-14239 GCA_964505645.1 uncultured archaeon
CTACCGCAAATTGGACATTTGATTTGGAGGTTTTTAAGTGTAAATTCCCCTCCATTTTCCGTAACTATAGTAACATCTCTAAAAATCGGTGTTAACTCTTTTTTCTTTCTTCCTTTCATAATATAAATATGGGTAATCAGATAAAAGAGGATTATGGTAAAGGATATTAGTTTGGAGAATAATCGGAATAGGAAAATCCCCCAAAAGCTGAAGTAGATATGTCAAGCTAACACACAGAGGAGGATTATCCAAAGAACAAATCAAGGATTGAAGAAAATGGATAGAGCCTTTTAATTCACGAAGATACACGAAAGAGTTTATAATTTATCATTCATTTGGAAAATTAACCTGTTTATGTTTTAAAAGAATAAGTATTAAATATAGCAAGATCCAATATAGAGTAAGATAAATTGTAATAATATGAAAATACAACCAATTATAAAGAGTTGACGCGATATTAATGTCAGAGGAAGTTAAAACAAATGTCGGAATTAAATTAGAAAAGGATATGATTTTCAAATGTGACATGGGGGAAATGGCCTTAAAAGATTGCTATATCGATGAAACCAATCAAATAGAAGCCGATATGTGGGGACCAAATCCAACTCGTTTGTTAGGTACCGCTATTTTAGGTTGCTTAAGCGCAAGCTTTGTCTTTTGTCTAAACAAAAGAGACTTTAACATAGAAGATTTGAAAGCAGAAGCAGAACTTGTCATTGGTAGAAACGATAAAGGCTTTTTAAGAGTCAAGAAGATCGATGTGAATATCACGCCCAAAATTGATACTTCTGAAATGAGAAAGAGAGCGGACAGATGCAAGAAAATGTTTGAAGATTATTGTACGGTCACCGCTGCGGTCCGAGAAGGAATTGATGTTGAGGTTCATTTAAATTATTAACTTTATTTGATTTTATTTTTCTATTCTAAAATTAATCCAAACCAATTATTTTAATCCTTAATTTTGTAGAAGTTTTTTATGTTATAATCAGAAACAATCTATTGATTATCTTAATGCACTACTTTCTATGAATTATTAATGATTTATAATAAAGAGATTTAATATTTAGAACTCCTTATTTTATTAATAGATTTCAATATAAGAATTTCAAAGTTAAATAATTTATCCAAAAAATTATAAGTGAGGAAACTACTATGAGCGAAAAGAAAAGTGAGAAAGTGAAAATGAATCTTGGCGGAATGACTTGTGCTTCTTGTGCTGTTAAGATTGAAACCAAGTTGAAAAACTTAAACGGTGTTGAGAGTTCTACTGTCAACTTTGCAAATGAGGAGGCTACCGTTGAATATGATCCTTCTCTTATCAATTATAATGATTTTAATAAAGCTGTTCATGATTTAGGCTATAAAGCTTCACTTGCTAAAGTAGATTTTGAGATCATCGACCCCATTTCTCAAAAACAGTTTGAAGGATTGGTCCGGAATGTGCAAAAAATAGATGGAATTAATGATGTGAGGGGAAACTTTAAGGCGAAAAAATTGTTTGTTGAATTTAATGAGTTAAAGTATGATGAGAGTGAATTATATTCCCTCATTAAACAGTTTGGTTTTGACATACGAAAATCAGCTGGGGCAATTGATAAGGAGATTGAGGCTCATAAGGCTGAACTCAGGTATCGATTAAGAATTTTAATAATTTCATTAATCTTTACATTCATAATCACACCAATTAGTTGGGTCATCGAACCGTCCTTTGGAAGAAATCTTATATTATTTTTTTTGGCAACGGCGAATTATGTAATAGCAGGTTCCTTTTTCCTAAAAGGGGCATATCGTTCTCTTAAACATAAATCGACAAACATGGATGTGCTCGTAGCTCTGGGAACCACTACGGCATATGTATATTCGATATTAACGACCTTTTTGATAGAAGGCACTACATTCTATGAAGCGACCAGTATGATTCTCTCGTTTTTACTGATTGGCAAATATCTCGAACATAAGACAAAAGGTCAAACATCTGAAGCAATCAAAAATCTTATAGGATTGCAGCCCAAAACAGCAACATTATTAGAAGATGGAGAAGAGGTTGAGATACCTATAGAAGAAATTGAAAAGGGTGATATTATTGTTGTTAGACCGGGTGAAAAAATGCCCGTCGATGGGACAATCCTCAAGGGCTTAACTAAAATAGACGAATCTATGATTACTGGTGAAAGCGAATATGTAAAAAAGGGAGTTGGAGATGAAGTTATCGGAGCCACGGTCAATCAGACGGGGTTAATACATGTAAAAACTGAGAAGGTCGGCAAGGATACGGTACTTTCGCAGATTATTGACTTTGTAAAAAAGGCTCAGAGTAAGAAAGCAGACAAACAGAAGTTAGCGGATAAAGTAAGTAATTATTTTGTACCTATTGTTGTGTTGATTGCAATCTTTGCATTTCTTTATTGGTTTTTTATCGCTCATATCGGTTTTGAGCGCTCCTTGTTGGTCTTTACCTCTGTGGTGGTGATTTCATGCCCATGTGCTTTGGGGTTAGCCATTCCGACAGCAGTAATGGTAGGCACCGGAAAAGGTGCAGAAAACGGAATCTTGATTAAGGGTGGCGATTCGTTAGAAGCCATACAAGAGTTAAATAGCATAGTCTTTGATAAAACTGGGACTTTAACGGTCGGAAAGCCAAAAGTCTCGGCGATTTTTACCGAATATGATCTAAGGGGAACGGGACTAAGTGAAAAAGAGCTTTTATTTTTGGCGGGTAGTGCTGAAATGGGTTCAGAACATTCCCTTGGTCAAGCCATAATCGAAGAGGCAAACCAACGGGGATTGAAATTGGGCTCTCCTGAAGATTTTGAGGCGGTGCCTGGAAAGGGAATAATTGCAAAGATAAACAACAAAATAATTCATATCGGGAACCAAAAATTAATGAATGAACATAATATTTCAATTAAAGAATATAATAGCAAATTTACGGAATTCCAAAACGAAGGTAAAACGACAATTTTAATTAGTATTGATAGATCTGTTAAGGGAATTATTGGAATATCAGATAAAATAAAGGAACAAGCGCCCTATGCTTTAAAGAAGTTTAATGAATTCGGTCTAGATTTGTTTATGATAACAGGGGATAACAAAAAAACTGCGCTTAATATAGGAAAAGAATTAGGTTTTAATGAGGAACATATACTGGCAGAGGTTTTACCCAAAGATAAAGCGCTAAAGATCAAAGAATTACAAGAATCTAGTGAGAATCAGGTGGTTGGAATGATTGGAGATGGAATTAATGACGCCCCCGCCCTTGCACAAGCAGATGTAGGAATTGCCATTGGTTCTGGGACAGATATCGCTATCGAAACCGCTGACATAGTTCTAATAAGAGGTGATTTAAGAAATGTGGTTGCAGCGTTAAAATTATCTAAAAAAACTTATCGTAAAATGATTACCAACCTTTTTTGGGCCTTTATCTACAACATTATAGGGATACCCATCGCAGCGGGCCTATTATATTATTTAACAGGCTATTTTTTACCTCCTTATCTGGCAGCAGTTTTTATGGCATCAAGTTCCGTTTCAGTTGTAAGCAACGCGCTCTTATTGAAACGTTATAACCCAAAAACGAAACAGCAAATAGAGGAGGAGAGACTCTTAATTGAAGAAAGAGTAATCGACCCTATTTGCGGCATGGAAATCATTCCCGATCAATCAATTGAATATGAATATCAAGGAGAAAAGTTCTATTTTTGCAACCTTTCTTGTGAAAAAGAATTCAAACGATATCCAGAAAAATATAAAGATTTTAAAAACATTGACCATGAATTAATGCATAATTCGGGTAAGGATGATGAGAATGAAGAAAATCTTGTAGTAGATCCAGTTTGCGGAATGAAGGCCCATCCTGAAGATTGGTCTGAATATAAATATAAAGGAAAAAGCTACTATTTCTGCAATCCATCGTGTCTGACCAAGTTTAAAGCGAAACCAGAAAAATATATAGATACTAAGTCAAATTTAAACAATAATCAAACAAAAAATAAGGAGCAAAAGTCTAAAATGCCTAAATTAAAGTGCGTTCAGTGTGACCATAAACAAGCGCTTCCTATGCATTGTGGAAAACCAATGCAAAGAGCGGGAGATCAGTTAGTTTGTTGGATGGGGGCGGAATGCGGCTCTCAACCCATCCCAGAACACCATGGAAAACCCATGGAAATAATTGATTAATGAATAAAATTCTTTTTTTTAATCTTATGTTCTTAAAATAAAAATTGAGGATTTGGGGTTGTTTGCTGGCGAATTTCACTTAAATCTCGTCCGTTTAATGCGAAATTTACCAGAGAAGATTTTGGTTCGATTGCATGGATGGTAGCTGATGCTCGCCAGAGAATATGGTCTACAACCCCCATATATTCTTCTTCATATTCGGCTAAAATGATATCAAATAATTCCTTTCCTGAGATACCCAGTTCATCCCTAATGTTGACAATGTGTCGGTCTGGCTTAAAACAATCTATTCCAAGATTTCTCATTATATGGTAGACTGTGATTTCACCAATAAAGGGAAGATTTCTTAAGATTTTTTTGGCCTCTTCTGAATTTTGAATATTATGAACTTCATTAATAAAGCCATCATTAATTATTCCACAAGATTGTTTGATTGCTCTTAGTTTCTTTCTATTTTTTATCGGACTTTGTTCTAATAAATCATCAAATGATAATTTTTTCAATTTTGATATTTTAAATCCGCAGCACATCTTTTCAATTTGATTCCAGTGTTTTTTAACGGTATCAGCCTTAAATCCACATGTATAAACTACCCATAGATATTCTCTCAAAAAGTCATTAATGGATATGGTTTTATAAGGTTTTTTATTCATCAATTCCTTTAAATGCTTAATATTATCCTTATATCCATCTTTGTAGGCAATTTCCTTCGCACATTCATATACATCCAAAACCCGATTTTTAAGACACCCTTCGATGTTATTTTTACCCATTATTCATTCTTAACTTAAAATAATTAGAATATACTACTTACTTAAGCTAAGAGATTATTAAATAATTAAATTATTTATTCAGAATAAAAAGTAAGTTGAAATATAGGCTTGACTACAATAAAGCATTATGAATAAGAAGAATAAAGAATAAAGAATAAAAAAAGAGAGAATTTTGGTTTAAAATTTATCCCAAGCTTCGTGAACTGCCTCACCAGTTGCTTCAATAACTGGTTTCATCTCCTTCTCAGGAGCCAATCCTACTTCTGGAGCGATTTTCATAATTGAAGCATGTCCTACATAAATTTCACCTTGATCTTCGTATACAGCAAAACTACATGGGAAAAGGAGCCCCACATTCTTTGAAACATCCAATGCCGCTTTTGCGAATTGGGGTGCACAAGCCAGAATTATGGTGTATCGCTCATAATCTACTACGTCTAGCTTTTTTTTAAAGATTTTATCAATGTCTTTCACGAGCATAACACTAAATCCTTGATTTGCGACTATCGTTTTAACATGCTCGACGGCTTCGTCAAAATCCATTTCGAGTTTCTTTTTTAATATATCAACCATATTTATCAACCTTCTTATTATTTTTCTATTAGATCTTATTGTAAAAGTTTATGTTAAATCTTCAAGTGCTTCAAAAACTTGCTTGGCATACATTATTGCCGGACCGCCATCCAATAATCCCGCAACCAGAGTCGCTTCAATGATCTCATCCCTTGTAGCCCCGCTCTCTAAAGCCTGGCTCACATAGAAAGGAACACAGTATTCACACTGCTTTGAAACTGCTAGGGCAACACCGATTAAATTTTTTGCTTTAGTCGATAAGGCGCCTTCAGATTTAACTGAATCCATGAACTTCCTAAAACCTTGCATACCTTCTGGATTGGCCCTTCCGAGATTCTTCAATGTTTCATTTACATCCATTAATTTCTCTTTTGTATTTCCCATTTATATTCACTTTTAATTTGGTTTATTCTTATAATATTCTACTTTTTCCTTATTTAAATACATTTATTCTATATTCTATAAATTCGATGATAATGCTCAGAAGTACGCTTTAAATCCAAAGCATTCAAAAAATAAAAACAGAGAAGAAGAAACCAACTAATCTTTAACGATAGGGTAGCCACCGCTATTCCAAGCTTTCATGCTCCCTAAGATACTCATTACGTGTTCGAACCCCTCCTTCCGTAGAAGACTTGCCGCAAGACTCGCTCGAGCACCGTTTCCACACAGAGTAGCAATATGCTTACCTCTAGGGATTTCATCCAGATGGTTTTTTAATTTTCCAATATAAATATGATTTGCTCCCTTAATATGCCCTTTTTCCCATTCATCTTCACTTCTTACATCGAGAATAAAGATATCTTCATCTCTATCAATTTTTTGATTTAACTCTCTCGCAGTTAATAAAGGAATTGAATTCGTAGGGAAGTTGTGACTGTACCAACTGATGATTCCCCCCGTAAGGTATCCAATAATCTCATCATATCCCAATCTATTTAGGTGTCTGATTGCTATTTCCAGATCTTCATAACTTTTTACTATTAGGATGATGGGATTATCATAAGTTAGGATCCAACCGCTAAACAAGGGAACCCCATTGAGTATAATGTTATAGGAACCCTCGATGTGGGCACCTCCAAAATCGGCAGGATCGCGGGTATCAACACATTGAGCACTATTCGCCATCTGTGCTTGAAATTCTTTTGGAGACATAGGCTTCGATTTTGGACGGTTTTTCAAAAGAGGTGGCCCATTTTTATTATATTCCTCCATTTTCGCGAAATAAGGCGCCATGAAATGGTTCTCATTCATCTTATATTGGATAAATTCCTCTTTATCGGTAAGTTGAAGTAAGGGATTTTGCTTTCGCTCAATACCAATCGTACTCTGTTCGCGTTCACTAATAGATCCTCCACATACAGAGCCTGCACCGTGGGCAGGGTACAAGATTACATGATCGCCTAAAGGAATTAATTTATTAAAAAGACTATCATATAAATTACTTGCCATCCTTCGCGCTTCATCCTCACCATACATGTCAGTTCTCCCCACATCGCCGATAAATAGGGCATCACCAGTAAAGATCATTATTGGTTCATCTCCCGATGTAAGATCATAAAGTACATAGGAGACACTCTCATCAGTATGGCCTGGAGTATGCAGCCACTTAAATTTTAGATTTCCAACCTTGAACTCTTGTCCCTCTTGGAGTGTATTCCCGTATTCGAACTCTAATCCAGGTCCATGGAAAATTTCGGCGTTTCCATCTTGAGCAAGTTCAAGGGATCCGATCACATAATCCTCATTTCGATGGGTTTCAAAAATATATTTAAATGTAGCATCGGAATCATATGCTAATTCTATATATTTTCCAATATCTCTTCGTGGATCAATCACGCAAGCTTCGGTTTCTGAAGCAATAAAATATGAAAGATGTGCCAATCCTTCGGATTTAATTTTTTTAAATATCATTCTCTTTTACTCTCTTCTCATTGTAAATATATCTTATTTTTTATGAGAATAGGTTTTTATAAAATCATTATGCTTATAATTTAAAAGATTTATTATATTTCTTCCGAACTATTAAATAATTTTAATGCGTCGTATAATCTGAGAAGGGCAGTAATTAAAATAAGTATGGAAAAAATCCATAACAGGATCCAACGTAAGTATGGAAAAATAATAATAAAAATTAAAAATAAAAAGGTTTCGGAACGCTCCATCAACCCTTTTCTATAATAAATAACCTTTTGGGCTTTTGATAAATCTTCTGCTTTGACAGCGCCTCCAACCACCAAAAACATAGTTATACATAAAACCATCGCCGCTAACGAAAAGATCCCGCCCCACATTAACAAGGGTGGATCGGTAGAAATAATTGCTATAATAATAAATATTTCCACCGTTCGGTCGCAAAATATATCTAAAATCCCTCCAAATTCCGAAGGCTCGCTTAACCTCGCTAGAGTTCCATCTAAAGCGTCAAACACAAAAGAGATAATCATAAATGTTAAACCCATAATTATAAAAATAATATCTAATGCTGGAAAACCGCTTAAAAAGATAAATAGTGCGCTCATTAAACCAAAGAGTAGACCGAGCAATGTTAACTGGTTAGGTGAAATATTTCCAAGGAATAATTTTTTTACTATGTTTTCTACAATCGTTTCAATCTTTGATTTAGAGAGCCACTTATCTAGCATAAAATTAATATAATCTATTTTTTAACGTGCCAAAATTGTTAGTACTTTAAATTCTAAGGATATCCTTAACGTTCTTAGAAACTTCATCATTTCCTTGAAAAAAAGATATATCTCCTTTATTCCTAAAGTTTTCAATTTCGGATTCATATTGGGTTTCGAACTTTTTAATTAAAAAATGCAGTCTTTCTTTAAGTATCTGGTCTGCAGATGATTTAAGAAAGAGCGCGGCTTTAATGTTATCTCCAGTATCTCCTTGAACATAAAACCCCTTGTAATTGATTTCACTTAAAGATGAAGATTCGCTGCTTAATTCCGAAACAAAATTATCCATTGCCGAGAGAAATCCAGAAACCAAGGTCTCTGAAGCTTCATCTGTCTCTTTCGAATATGTGAAAAGAGGCATTCCCGATTCGCTATCGATTATTATTATGCTTTTAAAGATATCACTATAGTCAGAACTCACCTTTTTTTCCAAATCTATCTTATCTGGATGATTTTTGGAGCTTAACTCAAATAGAGTAAAGTTTTTAGTCGAGTAGGAATCACTTTCAGAAAAATAATACTTGGAAATTTTAACCACCTGAGAGGGCGCACGGATGGGTTCTCTGGGTAATTTATTCATATACTCATCGCGAATATCGGTATCGTAGTCCTTATTTTTCTTTCCCTTAGTAATACCGTAAATTTCTTGGTGGAGGGGGTTCACATAGTAGAGCCATACGTTTAACTCTTCCATATCTTTAATGATTCTCTCTAATCCGATATTATATATCCCCCAAGGTGTTGTGACAAAAACCGTCCAGGTCGCGACATCAGCCGACTTTGGGATCGATTTTAATATCTCATTATAGCTTTCTTCGGTGAGTTCAATTCCGGTTCTTAAAAAAACAGCCTCCGTTCTTAAGAAGGGTGTCCTTCTCGTTAAATAGAGGTCTAAGTTATAATCGGAGATTTCCGATGCTTCATATACTGCAATCTCCAAATCCGCGCAAAAGTCTGCGAACTTATCGGTTAATTCACTTTTCGAAATAAAATCGAATTCAGAAACATATTTCTTAAGAGTATCGTCTTTTAAGAGGATATGACCCATATAATTCACAGGTGTTTCATATTTCGCTTTTAATTCCCCCCCAGCCTCGAATTCTTTTTGAAAATGAAATATAAAATCCCTTAAGTAATCTTGCTTAGTTTTCGTATCGATGCTTATTAATATATCATTCTTTTCGGCAAAATCCTTTAATTCATCAAGAGAACTTAGATTAATAAGACATGAAAGACAGATAATACCAAACTTATCTTGATGTTCATCCTTAATCTTATTAAATAATTTATCCTTCGCATCCATTAGAAATATCACCTTATTATTAATAGTAAGAGTGGTATAAATATATTGTTTGTATTAATAAAAAATAAGAATTAAGCAAATTATTAAATGTTTAATTCGTAAATTCTTTTTCCGTTTGAATATATAAAACTTAATCGAATATATTAGCTTAGTTGTATAGAACGTTTTTTAGTTTAGGATTTAACGGAGCCTTTTTTCGCAAAAGAGCAGTATCGAGAAGTTTTTGAAGCATAAGATTTAAGTATATTAAAGAAATTAGGCATTAATGAAATGCTTTTTGCAAGAAAACAAAAGAAGCATAGAATTTAGAAAGATCCAATATTTAAGAATGGAGCTCATTTCTAATCCATTAGATATCTCGGGCTTTTGGAATATAAATTTAATAATCATCTTACCTTATATATAATATTACACATTTAATAGTTAATAAAACACAAAATTAATGTTGAAAAAATAATGGCCGATGATGAATTTCCGCAATTAAACCCTGAAGAAGAGATGTTTATGGAGGATTCCGCTAAACGTATTAGAAATGAAGGTCAAACTAAAAACAAAGGTACGTTGGTCCTAACTGATCAACGACTGATATTTGGTCGTAAAACTTCATTTATATCCAAAACAAAAACCCTGGTTGATATACCACTCAATAAGGTTGAAAAAATAGACACGGTGGGACTAATCGGAAAGCAACTAGTAATAGGATATAATGGTAAAAATCGAGCCGGTCAATCCGAATATAAGAAAGAATTCTATAAGGTGAGTGATTTGGATGATTGGGTCGCTAAGTTGGAAGAATTAACGCAATAGAAAGTTATTAATTAATCTCCCTTCTATTTTCATGCCACTTGTTTTATCTTAGCCTATCTATAATGAATTTAGATAAGATATAAGATAATTAAGAATAGAACTTATGCGTTTTTTATTTTTTTTTTTATTTTTTTACTATCTCGACCTTTATCATCCAACAGCCGCTAAAATATGATCTCTGAGATCATAAAACATAGAATCGTCCGGCAATTGAATGTTTAAGCGAGTTCCATTATAATAATGATTGCGTATATAAATAAGAAACTCTTTTTTATCATCGATGACCCGACTTACCTCATATATTACAGAGATGAAGTATTCAAAGCAGAGCTGATGATAATTTCTTAATTCGGCCCCGAAGGTCTTCCCGCGGGGTAGATTATTTCTCCCCCAAAATCCGGTCAGGGAGAGGTACTTAATAAAAGAATAGGCGGTAAAGACCAGACATAAAAACCGCTCAAACCCGATGTAGGAACGCCCCATATACTCCGAGAAGGCCGGGTTTTGTTTACAATCGCGAAAAAAGGTCTCAATAGACCATCGTTGGGCATAGAGCTCCAAGATCTCACGGGCACTAAGGTCAAATCTATCTGTCCCTACAAACAGTACAACATATTTATCTAAAGAAGGGCGCACGAACACCATTCTTACCTTCCCTAAGGAGCGTAAATGGATTATTTTTGAAGCAATATATTGCTCCCGAGGTTCGCTTTTACCCTCCTCTGTCTCGTATACCTGGGTTGATTTCTGCCAATATTTATCGGGGGTAGTTGCCCCTAATTCTTTAATGCTCGACTTTGTTCCATCCGTAGCCAAACAGATGCGATTTGATTTGATCCTTCCCACCCAATGATATCCCAATTCCGAGATTAAGTTGATTAAATCTCTACTTGGGAACTTGTGTTTTATTCCTTGAGTTGGCAGAGGAAATAAAAGATACAAGGAGATGAGAAGTTATTTAAGAGATCGATTTTTATAAATTGCAAAACTTAAGTTAAGAAGAGAATTGCAGTAATGACTACATACTGGTAATTATCTCTCTTGAATATAAATTTCATCGCAGAGAGAGGATTTTGGGTATACAAACCTTTTTTTACAATATATAATTATCTAATAATATCCTAGCCGAGGTGAATAATTAGAGGATGTATAAAACAATCTTCCAATTGAAAGATTTTGAGATTATAAGGGGTGTATTTACTTTAGTTTTTGTAATTATTTCGATTTTGATCGGAATTCGAATATTGCTGAAGTATTTTTCGTTGAGGCAGAATACGCTGCTCGCTGTTGGGTTGACTTGGATTTTTATATCATCATCTTGGTGGGGAAATGCATTTTCCTTTCTTTCTATAGTAATCTTTCAGTACGCATTTGGACCCTTTGAGTACCTACTTGTTCAAAATGCCTTCGTGCCGCTGGCATTAATGAGTTGGGTGTATGCTTTAGCCGAACTCACCTACCCGCTTCATAAATACAAATTAATAATATTTTATTACTCAATTTGTATAATCTATCTAATATATCTCATTGCAAGTTTGCTAATAGACCCAGCACTTATAGGTGTCCAGAAAGGAGGCATTTTCGACTATGAACGCAAGCTCATACCCACACTTTTTACCATGTTCATTTTAATAAATGCAACAGTCTTGGGGCTTCTATTTTCCGTGAAGGCGATGAAATCCGAAGACCCCCGGGTGAAGTGGAAGGGCAGGTTTCTCTTCATTGCCCTGGCTTCGTTTGTCATACTTTCGGCAATAGATACCTTGACTGTGGGAGAAGAATTCCTATTGATTCGCGTGATCGTACGCCTCCTATTAATTACAAGCGGTATCGAGTTTTATTTTGCTTTTTTTCTTCCAAAAGGAATCTCAGAACGCTTACTGGTCGAGTAATCGTAAGCCTAACTATATTCCACTCTTTTTTTTCTTCAAATGCCCTATTAATAAACTATAAACGTAATAAATAAATCATTTTAAAACTAAATAAAACTAAATAATTAATATTAATATAATTATATCTGGTGAATTAAATGGCAAAAAAAGGATGTCTTGTATTTATTTTCAATGCGGACTCGGGTGCTATCAATTCTGTAAAGGACTTTTTCCATAAAATGGTAAAGCCATCGACGTACGATTGTAATTTATGCGCTGTGACCTTCGGTAACTTCGGTATGAAAAAGGACTGGGCTAAATACATAACCTCCATAGAAGATGAGATCCCAGTCGAATTTTTACACAAAGACGAGTTCGAGGATCTCTACCCAGAGGCGGAAGACCCTAAATACCCCTCTGCATACTATTGGGACGAAGAGAACATACATGTGTTTATATCACAAGAGGAAATGAACGCAGTAGGATCCGTCGATGAGCTTACGAAAATGGTTGATGAGCGACTATATGATATTGATGAAAAATAATTTAATCCCAACTAGATATTATATACTCAAGCATTTTTTTAGGGTTATTAGTTGGTTGTCTACATGATGTACCTGCACATACATATGCAGTCGCTTTCTTATTTATTTTATGATAGTTTTGAATATAATCCACATAATTATCTATTTTTGGAGATGCTTCATCCGTAGAACGAAACAACGAGATAAGGTTTGGTAAATAGTGGTTATTTATTGTTTTAAAGAGTTGTTTGGTCTCTGCAGAATCCTTATTGCCGCATATTACTAAACTATACGAAGGTCCGATTGCGAAATTAGTTGCAACCAATAGTAGGGTAAAAGCGGTTGGATTCTTCCGAACCTTTTCGGAAAAAACTCTGCTTATGATTTGAGCTTTCTCTTCAAGCTCATGGTTTCCAGTCAAATAACTTAATCGTAGAAGATTGAGCATAGCGACCGAATTTCCAGATGGGATCGCTCCATCATAAATCTCCTTTTGTCTCACTATTAAATCTTCACTATCATCGGCAGTGAAATAAAATCCTCCGATATAATCGTCCCAAAAATGTTCTATAAATTCATTATTTAATTTCAAAGCTATATCTAAATAGTTCGCTTCATATGTCGCTTCAAAGAGTTCAAGAATCCCCCAAGTTAAGAACGCATAATCATCTACAAATGCTCGGATCTCGGCCTCTCCACCTCGATAGCGGTGCAAAAGCCGACCTTGGCTATCCCGTAGGGATGAATTAATAAAATTTAAAGCATTTTCAGCAGTCTCTATATATTCTTGCTCTCCCAAAAACCTTCCACCTTTAGCGAAGGCTGCAATCATCAGACCGTTCCAATCAGTAAGGATCTTGTCGTCCTTTCCGGGGTGGATTCGCTTATCCCTATACTCAAATAATGTCGTCTTTATCTCAGAAAGTTTCAATTTTAGTTGATCATAATCCATTTCTAATTCTTTAGCAAGATTTTTATAACTTTTTGTCCTGTGGAGGATATTGGCTCCTGTTTTTTCTTTTGTCGCTTCTTCAAAGTAATTTCCCTCATTTTCAACATTATATACATAATTCCATAATTGAGCGTCCTTTTTATCTAATAACTCTCCAATTTCCTTCTTTTCCCATACGTAAAATTTGCCTTCCACACCCTCACTATCCGCATCCTCGGCAGAATAGAAACCCCCTTCTGGGGAAGTCATGTCCCTTAGGATATAGGTAAAGATCTCCCTTGCTGTTTCAGCATACAGTTCTTTTTTCGTTGCTTGGAAAGCTTCTAATAGAGCAATGGCTAGCATTGCTTGATCATAGAGCATTTTCTCAAAATGCGGAACCAGCCATTTGCGGTCAGTAGAATAACGATGGAAACCAAGTCCAATATGATCGTAGATCCCTCCCCGTCGCATTTCCGTCAATGTTTTCTCAACCATATGTAACGCAGTATCATCCTTGGTTCTTTTCCAGTATCTAAGTAGGAATAAAAACGTATGAGGCCTCGGAAATTTAGGTTGTGTTCCGAAACCACC
>CAZDJH010000050.1:0-14107 GCA_964505645.1 uncultured archaeon
AACGCTTAGCGGACTCGTAGGAATCCCCGTCCTTTAGGGCGGGGAGACTTCAACCTCGTCCCAATATCTCTTGGGAACATCTGATGGTCTCTCTTGGTGCTATCAACAAATTTTAATAATTCATTTATTATTTATTATAACAACGTTTTTTAGGAACTCAAACCATTATATTCCCATGACACTTGAAAGAAAAGATGCTCCAAAAACTTTTATCCCCACGTTCATTATATGGATTGTTCTATGTAATATTACCGCAATAATTCTGGCCATAATCTGGTGGGTAGTATTTCCCGAGACCTTTTTCATTAACCCATTGATTTCTATGATTATAATTATTGGTATCAATATATTAAGCATCATTCTCTTATATCCGATGTTTGGAATGGACCCCATTACTACCTTTCTAAGGGGGGCATTCATATGGTATGCGGTAATATCGATAGTATATATCGTATTGGGAGCGTTTATTGCTCTCATTCCCGGGACTGTTCAATTGATGGGAGACCTTTGGTTTCATTGGAAGAGAAAACGGTTAATTGAGGGAAAGTAATTAGAGCACGGATTTTTACGGAAAATAATAATCGCCGCTTAGTTATGCTTATAAGCAATAAACGTAGAGATAAAAAATGGAATAAAATTCAAGATAACAATTGATTTTCACTACGCGGGCTAAGCATCCCTCCCATTTTTGAATATAATAGACCAAGAATGGAGAATTTTATTAAGAACTGGGAGTATAATATAGATTTTCCATTTTTTATCATGCTCCAGACTAATCAAATATGCTACCGGTGCAACAGATAGCAATGAACAAATATGATTCAGAGCTTTTAAGGTGCCAATTTTTCTCTGGATTTTCGGGTTCAATTCAGCAAGCCGTAGAATGGATAATTCACCTATTGATACTAATATCTTTATTTCCATAGGCTCCTAAAAGATTCTACAGCAAGAGAAATACTCTTAAATGAATTGTTCAATTTTTATCTTCCAGAAATAGTTTTGAGTGAGATTTCTTACTTGTTTTTCATCTCTTATTATTAATAAAGATAATCGAGTTCAAAAAAAATATTAGGATTCGAATATTAAAGATATTAAACTTTAATATAGACAAGTAAAAATGCAAATCAGTAAAATTAAGACGGAATCGACCACAGAAGTGAAAGGAAAAGTTGCCGATATAGTCTATTTCCAAAAAAGCGGCGGTAAATTGCTGTATATTCAAGATATATTGGATGCCTTATCTCCGCTCTCGTCTGTAGTCGTGTTAGCAGGCGAAGAGCCCAGTTTGCAGTACAAGGAGGTAATTCAATTAATTGAAAAGATAGATGATAAGAAAGTTGTATTGGAGACCTCCTCGTTTGATAGACACTTACATTACATGTGTGATAAAGTCGTATTTACCTTCAAAACCCACGATATGGTTCATCAAAATGTTATTGAGCACATCAATAATCATTTGGAAAAACATATTCCAGTAGTGGTTGTCGGTCATGAGCAATTTAACAAGGAAAATTTTGCCAGTTTATGTAAAAATTTAGACATGCTATATGTGCGATTTCAAGATGATATAAACGTAGATCTCAGCGAATTATCGCAGATTGCTGAAAAATACAATACCGAATTAATCGAATTAGAAAAAATCTCACTTTAGATACGGACTCAGACTTCTTCTTTGGCTAATCTTTATATCTCAAGATAAAGTTAAACAATTTCAAAACAGGTTTTCATATCCATTCCGGGCACGAGCAATGGCATAAGCGGGGCCATATTCTCCCCCAAATTCGCGCTGTGCTCTTTTAACGCGTCGCCATCTTTGTACTTCTCGTAAAAAATAATGGTATCCTTGTTTTTTCGTCCTTTTACGGTATGCGGAATGTATTCGAGCGTTCCGGGCTCAGCCTCCTTAATCTTGGGGACTAACTCCTTCAGAACTTCCTTCGCTTCTTCCATCTTTCCATCCTTGACCTTCACGGATGCTATAATGGTTACTGTAATTATTTACACCTTTATTCTATATCATATTATAATTATGAAAATAAAGTATCAATCGTATTTAAAGGTATAATAGACAACTGAAAATCCACATTATAATGTGGAAGAAATTCAATATGAATTTCTGAAATGGATTCCGATATAAATCACCTAATTATACGTTATAAATGTCGTCGTCTTCTTGCCTGGCAAATTTTCCCGAAGGATTATAGGGTACATCACTCAATTTATCCCTTTTTTCCAAGAAAGCGTTAACGCGTTCTGGGGTTAAAACAGGGGTTTTATCCACCAATTCGACCAACTTATCAAAACTTTGAGATGCAAGCACCACACAATAATCTAAGGTCTCTTGCTGTGTGATTTTTTTTCTCAATCTTAGGGTCAATCGCGCTTGTAATTGTTCAAGCTAAAAACAGCAGAACTCATCAAAACGCCCCTCTCATCTTAGTGAAATAATTCGGGTCAGTTGAGAGTTTGGTTAAGAGTTTGATAGATCAATATCACTTGCTATAATGATTATAAAATAATCGAAATGAAACGAAAATCGTCCGCCGGCGCATTGAGCAGAAGAGTTCGGAGGTTTTCAGCGATTTCTTAGTTTTTTTTTCAATCTCTTAACTTCATCTTCCAACTTTTCTACTCTTTTTTGCGCTTCTTCGGCCCTCTTCTTTTGCTTTTCCTCATTTGTTAAAAATGTTTCCAATTTATCCAGTTTTAACAGAATAAGTCTATATAATGCCTTATTTGATTCATGTTTGACCTCTCGCTGTTGTAACCCTAATCGAAAGGGGACATACTCGCTGACATCGATAACGTCGTTTGGATTCTTATTCTCTCCTTCGATGGTCGCTCCGCGTATCTCTTTAATTCGATATTCTCCTGAGGGTTGGAGGATATATGCCCGAAGAAAGGGGGGCTTATAATATTTATTGGCTATATGATAGGTGGGAAAGACAACGTACAACGGAATATTCAACATACGGCAATAGTCAACATTTTCCCCTATGTCGGTTTTCCACGTGCTTTTCGAAAGCACATTTATAGCCATGGTTGGAACACGGTCATCGTATTTTTCGGCTTTATAGGAGGATAACCGTTTTGGAATGTGCATCTCTTTAAAATATGAGATATCGAATTGGATGTCAATTGTCAAATCATCAATCGAAAAGTAATGATGGAGGTCCCACAATGCCCTACCATCGGGAAAATTTGCGGTTAAAACCTCGTAAAGATAATTAGTCTCATCGGAATGAGGTTCGCACTCCCTACGACCGAGTCTCGGTTTTTTCGGGTCAAAACCATCCGGAGAAAGCCGCTTATGTCGCGTACTTTCAAACGATTCCGGAATATCTGATTTTTCGTGCATCTCGTTTACACATATAATTGGTTAACTTTATTTTTAGTTTTTCTCTTACGACTATATTATAAATGTAAGTATTTATTTTTATCACTTTTCTTATAAAATCCATCTTGTCGCTTAGGGAATTTGGATTTGCCTACATTTGTCTCGAATCTGACGTTCGATTTAGTAGTCATGATCCACCAATTCGTAATTGAGATTTTTATTGAGTTTGACAATGCCTTGGTCTATTAACTCGTTTAGCACATCTATGATATATTTCTCGGGCAATCCGTAAATATCGGCTATATCTTCCGAAGTATACTTATGCTTCTCAAGTAGTTTGAGCACGTGCTCCTTATGTTTTCTTTCTATTTTTATATCATTAGCTTTCCGATTTCTTAGTTTTTTCTCCCTCTTCTTTTGCTTTTCCTCATTTGTTAAAAATATTAAAAAAAAGAATGACCTCGGATTAGATAAAACACGAGTCCGTAGTATTGATATCGGCGTGAGCAATACCATAGCCATGGTAGACAATTTCGGTTCCAGACCGATACTTGTCAAGGGTGGTATTGTGAAGTCAATTAAT
The DNA here is from genome assembly GCA_964505645.1 of uncultured archaeon. Taxonomy (GTDB): domain Archaea; phylum Asgardarchaeota; class Lokiarchaeia; order Sigyniarchaeales; family SOKP01; genus TEKIR-8. The sequence goes on from CAZDJH010000050.1 coordinate 3,921, forward strand.
CAATATTTCAATAAACTACGAGCGAAATTCATGTCAATCAAGGATAAACAGGGCTATACCCATTGGACTAAACGGTTACAGAAATTATCGTTAGATCGGTATAATAAGCTTCACGACATATTTCATAAATATTCAAGACGGCTTGTCGAATCGTGCGTGGAGGACAACATTGGAACATTAGTGATCGGCTACAATGAAACATGGAAGCAAGGTGTAACTATGGGGACGCGTAATAATCAGAATTTTGTGTCCATTCCCTTTTTGCTACTAATAGAGAAAATCAAATATAAAGCGGAACTAGTTGGGATAAAAGTAATAAAGCAAGAGGAGTCGTATACCTCCAAATGTAGTTTCTTAGACCGTGAAGATATAGGAAAGCATAAGACATATAAGGGAAAAAGGGTAAAAAGGGGACTCTTTATTGCATCCTATGGAAGAATAATTAACGCAGATGTGAATGCGGCATACAATATTATGAGAAAAGCAATTCTTGATGTGGAATTTGCAGATGGAATAGAGGTCATAGTGTTACGTCCGCGATGTGTGAAGTAGTTAGAATCACAACATCGAAATGGTTAGAAAAAGTCATCATAGTGTTATGACATTTCTAGCGTAACATCTCTATATTATTTCATTTTAATATTTCTGTTGAATTTAATTGATCTATCAGAATAACACTTAGGCGTGAAAATAAGTAAAATGAAAGAAATCATAAGTCAAAAACAAGTAGGAAAATTTTTAAACAGAATTTCGGAGACCTTTCCTAATTTTATCGCGGGAATCATAACCGACAGGCACGGCTTTCCGATTGCATCCAAAATACCTAAAAACTTCCCCTATGATGAAAATACTCTCGCATTAGAGGCGATTGCCCGGGAAAGAAGTTTCATTAATCGGTCGAAGTATGTAAAGGTGAAGCGCTATTTAAATAACGGCAAGTCGGTTAAAATGCTCCTTTTGTTGGACAAGCCCAACAAATATGTCTATGCATATAAGGGATTAAAGAGGATTTTGGCCTCAAAAAACAATACATTTTAGACACTAAAGAAAGCGCTTTAGGAACGTTCAGTCTATTTGCTATTTGCATAGCAAGTGGACGATCCCTCGGTATAATACGAATAGTTACGTGATATGCGCTAATACAACAATCCATATACAAAACATTATAAACAAGTAATATTTTGTATTTATTGTTAAAAATTATATGTGTTTTTTAATTTATTTAATTAGATAAAGTCGTTCTTTATTGGGATTCGGTTCGTACAAAAAAGACACGAGAATGAAAGATCGGTAAGATGTTTTAAAAATTAAATAACTATATATATAAATTTGATTAATTTATATTTACAAAACGGGTTAAGATAATATGAGCTTTACCAAGGATGAGCAAATACTCAAAAAAATCTTGAGATCTATTATAAACTCCACAGCGGGGATTAAGTATGTCATACTCGTTGATGATTCGGGGATTACGCTTTTATCCCAATCCAAGTTCAAGCAATCCGACGATGCGCCTGTAAAGAAAATGGGCGCCATTGGTGGAGCCGTTCTTCGCGGCGGAGAGGAGCAGGGACATATATTGGGGTATGGAGATATTCGCCTTCAAATCACCGAATATGATAAAGGGATGTTATTTTCCCATAAGATCGGGAAGGGGGTTATGTGTATTGCAACGGAAACGAATATCAATTTGGGATTCCTTCGGGCTGTCATAAAGAAATGGGTTCCCAAGCTAAAGCAAATAATGGATCGCTACCTCTCAACCGACCAAGAGGGCCTAAAGGAGCAGTTAAAAGGGTTATTTAATTCGGACACCATTACATCTTAATGGAATATAATTTTCTTATTAATAAAACTCTCGTTAGTGAATTTTTGTTATTTTTCCTTAAATACTGCTGGTCTATTGTGTTAAGTCTCATTTTAATTTAAAGAAAAAAAGGATTTTAAGATAAAGTGATTTATGTGGGACTCATAAACTTATTGAACAATTTGATGCCGCCCGCCAAGATCATCAACGATATCGAAAAGAGCAATCCCCAATAGAATAGGACTTCGGGATGGAAGATTGAATTCCCATTGAGTAATATATGTTGAAGGGCGACCACAGCCCAACGGGGCGGAAGTAAACCCGCGATAATTTTCATACCTTCACCAAAGAGTTCTATCGGGACGAATATACCGCTAAGCATTGCCAATGGGATGATTATTATCCACACTCCTCCTCCAGCAGTATCGGGATCTTTAAATATTGGAGCCAGAGCAAACGAAACAGCCAGTAGAAAGAACGCGAATATAAATATGGTGATTCCCGTCCCTAAGATGAGGTCAAATACCGATAGAAAGATAGGGTCCCAACCGAATAACGTCAAAATAATCGCGCCAATTGCAAACTGCATGAAAATCAGCAAGATGCTTGACAAAATGTTGGATAAAATAAGTTCCCAATTCTTTACTTGTGTGCTTGATAGGCGTTTGAATATTCCATCCTTCTTTTCCCCGGTCAAGACTACCAATACAAACGATAAAATCGTCATGGGTCCGTATAAAAGATAACCCGGTGCTGAGTAGGTGATTGTATTAGGGACCCTTACCCCAAATGGTTCTTCATCTAACAATAAGTCAATATCTAAGGGATTCATATTAATGATTCCCTCGATAGCTTGATTTAATGTGCTCTGGACAGTAGTCTTCGTTACAGGGGCAGTATCACCCTTGAAGTAAATGTTATATTCGATTCCCTCAAAAGGCTCGGCATCAACAATTGACTGGTTCAACGTAGTTATTAAAAAATATTTATTAGGAAAGCTCAAATACATAGCATTTCTTATTTCCGCAAGAGCAAGGGACGTCCTGGCTGTTGTCTGCCCTTCTGAACTACAATTGCGATAATAATAGGTCATATTCACAAATTGGTATGTATTTAATCCTAGAGTAAAACCTTCATTAATAACCAATATTCCGTCATAATCATATGCGTTAATATTACTGAGAATCATATCTCCATTGGACACATTAGTCACTTTAAATGTATCAATAAAATAGTTTGAAAGATTGTTATAATAATAGGTAATTGAAGGACTTGATGTGTCGTTATTAAAGAACGCCAATTGTATCCTCGAGCGGTTTTCAAGGCTTTCCTGAAAGCCATTTGGGAAGTAAATGTAAGAGATGATAGTTCCTGCCTCTAATCCATTTCTGGCCTCGAAATCGGAGCTATAATTTATGATATTTATGGAATCGATATTTTCATCGATTATCTCGCTAATATAGTCCAATTTATAATATGATGTAGATGCATTAGTCGTATCCTCATTTACCCAACCCACATTATATACTGTAGTCGTGTCAGCAAAACTCAAACCGCCAAAAATAAATCCGATAATGAGGTAATACACAATGGGAATAACAATGATAAATCCAATTGTTTTTGGATTTTTAACAAAGCGAAGCAAGTTTTTTTTGACTAATAATACTAATCTCGACATTTATTTTTCACCTCATTCCCGTAGGGACCTCCCTGTTAGTGTTAAAAATACGTTTTCCAAGCTATTTCTCTGCACATCAACATCAGTTATTTTAAGCCCTTTTTGGGAAAAATGCTCTATAAAGTTACCAATTTTACCTATTCCATCCATTGCCGTAATATGGGCTTTTAATGTATCTCGATCGAAGGAAGCATTTAAAACGTACTTAAATTCGTTTAATTCATCTATGGAATGTTTTATCCTCTCTGTCGCGCCCTCAATTGAAAAGTTTAGGACATCTCCCTTTCCGATGGTTTCTTTAAGGTGCTCTGGGGTGCCTTTGGCAATGATTTTACCATAATCGATAATTGCCAACCGGTCTGAAAGGACGTCAGCCTCGTCCATGTAATGAGTCGTGAGAAAAATGGTTTTTTGGCGCCCTTTTAACTCGAAAATATAGTCCCAAATCATTCTTCGTGATTGAGGGTCCAAGCCCGCAGTAGGTTCGTCTAAAAATAGAATATCAGGGTCATGGACTAACCCAATAATTAAATTTAATCGACGCTTCATTCCCCCTGATAATTTTTCCGAACGGGTTTTCTTTTTATCCTCGAGTCCCACCTTCTTAATTAATTTATCTGCCCTTTCTGTCAAATTACTCCTTTCAACATCGTACATTCTGCCGAAAAACATCAAATTTTCGATGGGGCTGAATTCTTCATAAAATATGTTTTCCTGAGGGCAAATTCCAATATGTTTTTTTACTTCCTCACTCTCGCTTTGAACACTAAACCCTGCTACTTTTGCCGTTCCGCTGGTTTGTTCCATATAACAAGAAAGAACATTGATCGTAGTTGTTTTTCCCGCGCCATTTGGGCCTAAAAAACCGTAACATTCACCTTGATACACTGTAAATGATATACCATCGACTGCTTTTACGTCGTGGAAATATTTTTTTAACCCTTCTACTTTGAACGCGATATTATTGTTCTCTTCTGGATTTTTAATTACAGAATCCGTCATGTTTTATTTGTATTTAAAGTTTTTAATTAAATATAAACTGTTTAATCTAAAATATAATCTCTATAATTAATATATAATTATGAGACCAATTTTTGTTATTCATAGCAAATAACATCTTTTCTAAATATTATATAATCCGATCTAATTTTGATGAACTTTATAATATAATTCTAACTTACTTGCTGATCAATTAATGGCTAATATTCATTAAAGAATAAATTATTTAGTGAAATTGAGATGTTATTCCAAAGTTTTGATATTTCTCGTTTATTAGTGTGCTCCTCGCGCAGACCGTTCTCACTCTATTTTTTCTTCTTATGGGTTATTTGACTTTACGGAGAAAAAAGAACCGGTTAACGATTACCTTTGCGGGTTTTTTTATATTTGAGGCACTAGGGTTCATATTTGGCATAATTTATTTACCCTTCAAGATAAATCCCTATGCAACTATATTCTATTACTGCGCAACATTCTTTATCTTTTTTGCGCCAGCGTTTCTGATTGCCTTTCTTCTATTACTCATTAAATCCGGAATTATTTTTACCTATTCAAAGCAAATGCTATTTTTCCTCGTAGATTTTTTGGTTTTTTTGTTGATTCTATTGATCCCGGGGATTCTATTTGGTGGACTTTACATAAATGAGACTTCAGATTGGAGACCACAATACACTCTTCCGTTTTTTATTATAATGAATATTTATGTATCCTTTGGTGCGTTTGGGCCCATAATGTATCTCTCGTTCTTGATTTATAAACAATTCAAGAATCCGAACCTTAAAGGCCGCTGGATTTCCTTTTTAGGGGCATATTGGGCCTCGGGTTTATCCTCTATGGGTTTATGTTGTATTTATTTTGGCAAAACGAGTCATTTCGATTGGTCTGGGGATTTATCACACTCAGTTCGGCAATATACGGATATTTAATATATCGTGGCACTGGTAAGCAACTTTAGAAGATGTTATAATTCTCTATTTCTATTCACTTTTTTTTAATAAAGACGTCTGTTGATGTTTATATATTCTTATGTAGGAGCATCAATTCAAATACAAGTAGAACTTGGTTGGTTCAATCACATCTTTTCACTAATTTAATAATCTATTGTTTTACACTCTCGAATAGATCTTTATTTCCATTTTATATAGAATACATTAAAACATAAGACACGGTTTCAAGTACTAACAACCGTTATAAAAAAATAAGCTCTCAGCACCTATTCATAAATTCGCTTTTTTTTCTCTCAAAATCTCAGATTTTTGAAATAATAGTATTTAAAAACTAAATTATCTTAATATTTATTAATTATTGAGTATTTAAATTAAAATAAGTAATTCAAAAAAAACACATTGGTAATATAAAAATGGCATCTATCTTAAAGTCTTTTTTAGTCAGTTTAGCGGCTTTTATTGGAATAAGCGCTGTATTTGGCATTCTTCAGATGGTTTTAGAGGGGACTATAGCTGATATCGCGAGTGATCCATTTTCTATCATAGTCTTACTCTTTCATGCGATAACAAAAAGCCTCTTCATAGCAGTTTACACACTTTCTCAATCCGTAATTGGGCTTGTTGAAATATTAACATCGGCAGGTGATATTGTTGCTGGTTTCTCTTCTCTTCTTGGGGCATTAGGAATTTTCTTAGCTCCTTTAGTTGCGGCCTTCCTTGCGGGTAAACTTGCAGAAAGTAAAGGTGCTGCGATAGGAGGGTTTATTTTAGCGCTAGTCGTTAGTTGGTTAGTATGGAGTATCTTTTACATTTTAGGTGATCTAGGTATTTTGTCTGTCGGTTCTGCCGCAACATCGTACTCAAGTGAAGCACTCTATTTGAATATCTTTCTAACAGGGTCTTATGTATCAAGCGTAGATTTCTGGTATGCGATGATAATAATGATTGCTGGGACACTTATTACGGCATTTTCTTGGGGTTTTCTGGCATTGGCAGCCCAAAAAGAGTCGTTCTATTAAATCCAAGTAAGTAATAATTTTTTAATTTTCTTTTTTTATTAATAATTCCTTCTTATTTATATGAATCTTAAGGGAAATCGCATATTGAAAAAGTCTAATTTAATTTTCTTGATGAGTTCTGAGACGGTAAACATTGAGCATTATACGATAAAGGATATTCCTGGTTCTTCAGGGAGACTGGATGTTATTGCTCGCGCTATCCTTGCCGCCCTCATAAACGATAATAAATTCGATATGAGTGTTCAAATTGTTGTGTTCTTTAAAAAATATGGCGCATATTGTTTTGATCCGGACACAATAGATTATTCCACATTTCCTAAAGATGAGCTCCAACTCTCAGATGCGATTTATCGCCTAATAAAAAGCCGAAATAACATCGAAGAATTGCGGCATAATCCCCTAAGTTCTATTAAGAAATTCGATTTATCGATGATTGATTATATTAAAACCCTACTAAGAAACGGGGAAAAAGATATATTTGTTTTAAAAGAATCTTCTAAGAAATTTAGTAGCTTTCTTGAAATTATTCATGGTCCATCCCACCATAAAAACCTAGTATTCGTTGTGGGAAATCAAAGTGAGGACCTTATCAATTCGGAGCGGTTCTTAAGCTTGGGTCTTGAGGAAATAAGCTTAGGTTCCAAGGCATACCTCGCCTCTTCGGTTATTAGACTCGTAAAGTTAAGATTGCTTACTTTATAATAGAAATGACTTGTATAGGTAAATTTTTTTTATATCTTTAATATCTCTTGGTAGGAACAAGTTAACATAATGGAATAGGTTTATTTTGGCAGAAAGAAACAGTCTTAATAATGAAATGACTAAGAAACGGGAACATGAAAGGAGAATCTTGAATAAGCTCATAGAAAAGCCAGTTTCAATCTTAATAGATTTAAATATTTCTCCAAATCTCCTTACTTTTTTGGGGTTATTTTGTTCTCTGGCTGCTGCTTTTCTCATCGGGTTAGGCTTTATTCGGGGCCTCTTTTTACTCACCTGGATCCCTCCCTTTTTAATGATTCTTGCTGGTTCACTGGATATTTTTGACGGAGAGGTTGCACGACGGATCAATCAAGTCAAACTTGAAGGAGCTTATTTAGACTCTAATATCGATAGAATTTCAGATTCAGTTATTATATTAGGATTGATGTATGGAAACCTAATCAACTATTTAGTTGGATTCTTAATAATATTCATTATGATAATGATTTCCTATACACGGGCTAGAGCTGAAGTAGAGGGGGTGAGCATGAAGGGGATTGGATTGATGGAAAGGGCTGAACGAATACTCAGCCTAGTATTTGGATTGATCATTGAAGTGTATATCTATGCGATATGTCAATGGTTGACGGGAAAGCCGTTTGTTTATTTCTTCCCGATCTTCATGTACTTTTTCTTATTTTTACTCCTCTTAACATTGGCACAGAGATTCTATCATATCTGGCAAAATTGCGATTGAATTTTCTGTATTGACTATGTAAAAAATAAGCTTAATGACTGCTTCTTTCTAAAACCTTATTTGAATTGAACTACCATACACCTAAAGGTGTGTGCCTTCTCTCGCATTACAAATGGTAAAAAAGATAAAAATAAGGTTATTATGATTTAATTTCGATGATTATTTTAAAATTAGTAATAGATTTATTAGAATAAAAAAATTAAATAAATACATCTACATAGGAATGAATAAAAAATGAAGTTAATTCTAAAATCTTTTCTATTCAGTTTAGCTGCTTTAATCGGTATAAATGTTATATTTAGATTAATCGGTTTTGCTATCGCAGGCAGTTTTCAGTATCTTTTGGGGGATCCATTTTATATCGTTGTTATCATGTTTGAAGGGATACTTAGGAATATCTATATAAGTATTCAATGGATACTTCAAACTACTTATGATTTATTAGGTGCTGTTGCGGCAGGAGAAGATGTTTTCAATAACATTGCTGAACTCTATATTGGATTTGGATACCTTTTAGCACCTATAATCGCAGGAATACTTGCTGGAAACTTTTCGGAGACTAAGCTCGAGGCATTAGGGGGCTATCTTTTAGCCTTCATTGTGTGTTGGTTGGCATGGACCATTTTCTACGTTCTTAGTATTTTTGGAGTTCCCGTGGGGACTGCGGGGGCAGAATATAGAGAGAGTGCCCTCCTATTGATTCAAACGAGTGTAGGTCCAATCTGGACAATAATTCTTGTGCTTATAGCTTCTCTCATCACCCCTGCATCCTTAGCCATTTTTCCATTAGTCTTCAAAAAGGAATTTGTATAACAACATTTACCCCATTTTTTTTTCTTTTTTATTCAAAGCAAAGTTGGATTTAAGGGGATAAAAAATTATTTGAGTCATCATTTAATTTTGATGGTTAATTTAAGATAAATAGTATAATCTCTATAATTATGAAAAAAAGGATTATTCATTTTAACTATTAGAGAATAAAAAAAATCTTGAGGTGAAATATTAGAGTGGCTCGAAAAAGAAAGAGTGGAGGGAAGACAGGTTCAAGCAAAGGGCATTATCAGCGTGTACAATGCTCTAAATGTGGAAAATCTGTACCTCGTGCGAAGGCTAAGGTTGTAAGCGGGCGATCGCGACTTGTTGACGGTAGAATGTACAAAGAACTTAAGAAAGAAGGCACCATCATTATAGGGCAATCTCATAAGAGATACTTGTGCATTTCGTGCGCCGTACATTCAGGTGTAGTGTCCCAGAGGGCAAAAAATAAGAGAAAGCGAGATTAGGTCAAAATTACTCCCTGTTTATTTTTACTAATTCGCTTATCGTTTTTTAAAACTATTTATCTTTTCTAATCGTTTGTAAGTATTATTTTAAATTCCTTAAACTAAACTACTAAAGGTTCAATTGTTTAAAGAACGTAGGTAAACTATACACTATCTCAGTATTCTTTCCCTTCACTTCTATAATCGCTCTTATCAAATAGGTATTTTTTAATTCCTCATTGGCTTCATAAATTTTAAACTTATCTTGAGCGTCAAATTTGAGCGAATAATTTTCGGCGACACCCGTAATATTTTGGTCCGTTTTTAACCTTATTCCAAGAAGGGCGAGGTCGTAATGGGAAACCACGAATAGAACTTGGTCCTCCTCTTCCTTGATAAAATGAACCACCTCCAAATAGGTTTCCTTCACCTCTTTGGGAAGATCCGAGTAGTTTAATGTCTTTTTCTTTCCCGAGAGATAGGGAAAGGGGGTATAAAATAATTTGTTAAAACTGGCGATCTTTTTAATCTGGTTGTTGTATTCATCAATGTTTTTAACTTTATAGGCTTTATTAAGGAGTAAATCCACGTTATCTACCATTTCCTCCGAATAATAACCATTAATTACCGTTGCGATGTATGCTTGCTTTAACTTTTGTATTAAAATATCCACCTTCCAATCCAGTCCTTGATCGATTGCCATCTCCATACTTTCGTTGTAGAGGTTTGTGGCCAATTGAGAATGTCCGAGCGCTAAGAAATAGTCTCCAAGCTCACTAAAGACGACAATTGCATCCATGATATTATCCTTCAAATCTATTTCCGAGATCTCTTCCATTATATCCATTGCGGCGCTTTTTTCCTTTTCTGCTCCTTGAATATAGAGTGCAATTGCCTTCCCGATTGCGCATTTTAGTTTTAATCGTTTATTTTTATAGACCGAAGCAAGTTCTTCCGTAAAATTATATGCCATGATGGAATTATTATATAAACCATGAAAAAGCAAAATTAACGCC
>CAZDJH010000051.1:0-14101 GCA_964505645.1 uncultured archaeon
CCAAACGTCCCAGTAGTTACCTATGTAAATTCAACCGCCGCTGCAAAAGCAGAATCAGATATTTGTTGTACATCATCGAATTCTATAGATATTGTAAAGAAAATAAGTGAAGAATTTGGGGTTGATAAAGTTCTTTTTGGTCCGGATAACAATTTGGCTGAATATGTTGAGGAGAAGTCACATGTTAAAGTATTTAAAATTCCTGAAAATGGTCACTGTTATGTTCACTCACACCTCACCGTTGAGATGATGGAAGTGTGCAAAAATGAGCATCCAAATTCCGAGATTTTAGTACATCCCGAATGTAAAAAAGATGTGAGGCATTATGCGGACTATGTCGGCTCAACAGCAGGGATGTATAAGTATGTAAAGGAAAGTCCTAAGAGTCAGACGGAATTTATAATCGGAACGGAAAAGGGGCTTCTTGACCGCTTAGGCGCGGATTTCACAGAGAAAACCTTTTATTTACCCTCAAAAAATCTTATTTGTAAAGATATGAAAAAGAACAAGCTGGAAACCATCAAACAGATTTTACTAAAGCTCGAAAATGGAAGAAGCAATGAAAAGTTTGAAATAAAAGTCCCAAGTGATATTGCGAAGCGCGCACTTACCCCAATCGAAAAAATGCTCAAATACTCAAAGTGATAATGGGATCATGACGAATCAAATCAATGATTTTATATTAGCATGTACAACCCATGATCCTAATTTCAGATTAGGAGCAAATGTAGATGATGCCGTTCCCTTAATCAATGATCTATTCAAAGAAAAATGTATATGCTATACCGCCCTGACAAGTAAAGACTTAATACATTCCTTGGAAGAAAATGAATTTAATGCAATTGAAAGCAAAACAATGAAGCAAGTTGACACCTATACACAGGTGATCTCCGAAGCGAAAAACAAGATCACAAATCCCGCTTTAGAATACATTTTCTATATTGATTTAGACAGACTTCTTCATTGGGCGACCAATTTCCCTAAGGAACTAAAGAATGTTTTCATTAAGTACAAGGGACAAGAATATTATCATATTGGACGGTCTAAAAGAGCCTTTGGAACGCATCCCCCAACCCAACAAACAACGGAGCATATCGTTAATAAACTAGGGTCAGAAATCGTGGAATTTCCCGAAACGAGGGACATTATTTCTGTTTGCTATATAATTAATAAAAGGCTAGCAGAAAAGATCATCCAGGTCTCACATAGTACAGTAACTGGATTCTATTGTACGTGGCCCCTCCTATTTTGGAAGTGGGCAGAAACAAAAGATTATATTGAGGTAGGGGGTTTAGAATGGGAAACTCCAGACCAGTATGAACCAGAAATAAAGGAAATAGGATATGATAACTGGCTAAAATCGTTCCAATCACAGCAAGAGTGGAAGAAACGAGTGGGAATGTTAGAGGATTATCTAACTGAACTATTTAATTTAATTCAAATTGATTTCTTACCCGAAGATAAATAATTTCTTTCTTTTAGCAACGGTTATTGGAGTATTATAATAACTAATTCTATATTTTTCTCAATTTTATATGGCAGACAGGGCATTCGTCCCACTCCAAGGAAACCCTAGCCTCGCAGTCTGGATTCGGGCAAGTGATTAATTCTTCTTGCTTAAGCATTTGTTTCTTGTACTTTAAGCTGATCTCATTGGCCTTATCAATCCGCTTCAATAAGGAGTCATACTTTTCCCCGCACCTTTGACATTGCTTTTTAATGGATGTGGTAATTGCTTTTCCACAATTGGGGCAAAAGCCCTCGATCTTGTCCAACAACGCATCAACACTTCCTTCCTTAGGGCTTGATAATGATACGATATTAAGGTCTTCATATTTCTCAGAGCCTTCGATAATGTTCACAAGAGAGTTAATCCCTTGCTCTGATTCTGATAACGTCTCTGATTGGACAACTAAGTCCATAAGGAAGGGTTTCGAAATCCCCATATCTATTGCCGTCTTAATGAGCAGTTTTTCAATAAGCATCTCAAATGGCTCCCTAATGCGGCCCCAAATTAAATCCATTTGAAGTAGTTTTTCGGCAATCCTTTTTGCGATATTATCCAAGTCATAATAATCACGATATCCATTTAAATCGATATGGATGATCTCCTCAATTAACTGCTCCCTAATGAGTTGAAAAGTGGTGACGCCCAATAGGTCTTCTTTATGAAAGAAAAACACGTCATTATCGCGATTAAACATGAAAAAACCAAATCCCTTCGACATTATTATATCGACATAAAAATCAATGCGTAGTTTTTTCACATTATAATATCTACAAAATTCATTTATTTCAAACTTGTAGTCTTTTGTAAGAACTGAGTTCATAAATAAATAAAATATGGTAAGAAAGAGCTCGGGAGTTTGATTGATCTTGAAAAAATCGGACCCAATTTTGGAAATAGTCTCTAATATTTGAAAGATAATAGATTCTTCAACTCCGATTTTATCATAGAATTGAATTAACCCCGATGCCTTTAATACAATATCATTAATTTCATTCAGATATAACGAAGAATTGCTGGATTTACTACTGTCTTTGTTCAAATATTCTATGCCTTTTTCCGTTATAAAGTAATGCGGCGCCTTTTTATGGATCTTCTTTTCAATATGATTTTTTTGAAGATGCAGCTTAATGTATTTTGATAGGCTTGATTTGCTCATCTCTGCCTTCTCGTTCAGATGGGAAAATCTCTGGGGCCCAAGACTCTTAAGAATGAATAAAATTCTATCTTCATATTCCATTTCATTTATAAGCCCTGAAATGTCACTTTGCATTTTTTTTGAAATCTTAGGTTTTTTCATATTCTATGTATTAAATAATTAGTTAAGTATTTAAACTTAGATGAAGGTTTGGGTACTTTTATTAAGTAAACAAACAAAAAACCTTGCTCAGATTTGTTTTTCAAATGGTTCAAGAATGCGGAGGAACGATTTAAATAGGCGTATTTCCTTATAGTTAACAGGAATGGTCTTTAATAGGGAGGCATAAAAGTGGCTAATAGTCTATAAGGTCTTCCCGTTTTGAGTTCCTTAGAAAGGTTGGCTTCAAAAAGTGAAAAGGGTGGCAAGAAGCGTGCACGCGCTTCGTGGTGGCTATCCTAATTATTCGTAATATTTTAAATTCGTAATTTTTTAAAAATACAAAAAAAAAGAGTGCCCCCACGGCAAGGCAGAGAGGTTATTTAGGAAGAATTTTATCACTATTTCCACCTTCCCTACCTTCTTTTCCTCTCTTAAAACGAGTTTTTTCGGCTTGAATCTTTATTTTATAAACAATTCGGTAATCATAGGCAAACCCGTGTTTCTCCTCTAAAATTTATTAAAAGGATTTATAAATTTATTTTATACATGCAAAAGTTTCCCACTCATTTGGGATGTAATCAATTGTTTGGGAAAAAGATTGAAAAATTTTTATCATAAGTTTCATTTAATTACCAAATTAACTACTAATTTGTATTCTACATTAGAAGTTAAGAATATCTTTAATAGTGAAATAAAATGTTATTTAAATTACCTTCTATTCAAGCACTACGACAGACGCTTGCTACTTTCGGAGACAATTTGGAATTTTTTATTTGCTTTTTTATATTGATTCCAGTAACTATGATTTGTTGTTTTCTAGCATTGGGTCTAATTTTTCGGAAACTAAATAGACTTGAAGAAAAAACGGACCATATGAGAGAGATCTCGGACTTTATACGGCGTGGAGCCCGTATATATTTACATAGGCAAGGAAAAATGCTCTTAGTAATCCTAACAATTCTATTTATTCCCGTGGGACTAACTGGACTTGAATTTTTAGATATTCCCCTGGTAAGTTTACTTATAACTGGAATTGTGTTCCTAATCGGTGCTCTAAGCTCGATGGTTGCGGGGTATGTAGGAATGATGTCAGCCACAAAAGCAAATATTCTCGTTCTTGAAGCTACAATAGACGATCCCAATGAGGGATTTAAATTAGCGTATTATGGAGGAATGGTCACTGGTATTTTAAACATAGCCATGTTTGTTATCGGTATATGGTTGATTTTTCTGCTTACAAATGCGAATGTTTACTTAATGGTTGGATATACTTTCGGTGATAGTATAATGGCCTTACTTGCACAGGTTGGGGGCGGAATTTACACAAAAACAGCAGATATTGGGGCGGATCTTGTAGGTAAATATCAATATGGTATAAATGAAGACGATCCTCGAAATCCGGGGGTTATTGCCGATTTAGTTGGAGATAATGTGGGAGATTGTGCTGGACGGGGGGCTGATTTATTTGAAAGTGCATCCTCTGATGTTATTGGAGGGATGTTGCTTGGTTTAGGATTATTTCTATTCTTGGGAGATCCAATTTTTATTATAACGGATATTACATTGATCTCTTTAGGAATGCTTTCCCTTTTCTTTACCATTCCTTTTTTAAAAATTCATTTTGATAACACTTCAAAAAGCATCTGGAAAGTATTTATTTCTGCTACGGGATTTAATATTCTGATGTTGCTGATCTTTAACCTATGGATTTTTGGTATTGAAGGGATTTTTCTCTTTTTTGCCAGTTTATTTGGTCTCATAGCAGTATTTATTACCATTATTTTTACTGTCTACTACACTAGTATAGAATATAAACCAACTCGAAAGGTAGCAGAAGTTAGCAAAGATAGTCCCTCTCTAAACATTATCGCAGGGTTATCTTCTGGATTTAGCTCCGTGGCAGGTCCAATTGTTGTGTTTATATTGAGTTTTTGCACTGCATTTGTTTTCGGATATATGTTTGGGAGTGTAAAATTTGATATGTTGGAAACCAATACTACTATTTTAGGAGCCGAAATTGATAAAGGCATTTTCCTATTAACTTTTGGAATATGGGGGGTTAATATGGCCTCGGTTTCTTCGGATGTGATAATTAGTACCATTCTTAGCTTTGATACCTTCGGACCTATTCTTGATAACGCCGCGGGTATTGCACAGATGGGAAAGGAACGGGACAATACGCCAGATGAGTTGCGAGTGAATCTGGATAAGCTTGATGCCGTGGGAAATACAACAAAAGCCGTTGCAAAGGGGTTTGCCCTAGTATGTGGGGGCTTTAGTAGCATTGTTATGTTCCTAACTTTTTTAACTTCCGCTTCTAACCTTGCGGTCGATTTAGACACATTTATTCCTCAAGATATTCTAATAAACATTTACGATTATTTAACTCTTCACAATCCGCTTGTTATTGGAGGTCTATTTATAGGAGTCACTTTACCAGTTATCTTTTCGGCATTCCTTATCTCTGCGGTACAAAAAGGCTCCAAAAATATGGTGAGGGAAATTAGAAGCCAATTTGACAGTGATCTGGGAATTTTAGAGGGAAAAACAAAACCAGATTATGAACGAGCCATTGGATTGGCGGCGAGAAATGCTCTCCGATACATGGTGAAGCCTGTCTTCACTGTGATTATAATAGTCCTTATTGTGGGGATTCTATTTGGTCCCATAGTAACGGCGGCCTTATTGATTGGAAACCTTATTGGCTGCCTTATATTCGGTATTTTCATGAGTGTAAGTGGTGCCGTGTATGATAATGCCAAGAAGGGAATCGAAGATGGTCTACATGGGGGTAAAAAAAGCGCTGCTCATAAAGCGGCAATTATCGGAGATACTGTAGGTGATCCATTAAAAGATGCGGCAGGCCCTTCCATGAATATTATAATTACTACAATTAACACTCTATCAATAACATTCTTGCCGATTTTCATGATAACAGGCTTCCTCTGGATAACCATTTAAAATTTGAGGATCATGTGGATAAAGTTGATGGACTTCTAACTAAAACTAAATAGAGTATATATCGAATATAAAAAAATATATATATTGAAATTTAATATAAAAGTACTTCTTTACCGAAAAACTAAAAATCAAGAAGAACCAAGGTAAGAACTTATAAAAGTCGATCAAACACCGCTATTGGGTATAAAACCGTATGTGCCAGAGTTTGACATGGAACATACTAAACTGGGTTGGCTCGAAAACAATGTTCATAAATTGAAGTCCAAACGGGACGACAAGAGGTTTGTGAAATAATCTTTCAAGGCTCCAAGATAAAAACATTTGTGAACTTTACTATACCAAAGTATTTTAATAGAAATAGTGTTTTTTTCTAGATAACTTAAGATAAATTAATATAAGCATAAAATAAAAATTTAAAGAGGTTAATTAAATGACTCAATATAGGTTTAGGCTAACGGGAGTTCCCCCCGAACAAGCAATTAAGCAAGTGGAAGTAGATCCATCGCAGAGCATTGCCGACATTAAGAAGACTGTACAGCAAGAATATAAATTGAATCCGGTGCTTGCCATACAGTTCATTTTCAAAGGAAAAGTTTTACCCGATGATCTCAAGTTCTCAAAGGTAGGAATTCATCCGAAGAAAGATGTTATAACCGTTATGGCCACTCAAGCTGGCGGGTTCTAAAGATATCAGCTAAATTTATCCGTTTTTTTATCTTTTTCTTTTTTAAATTAGTTGGTTATTATAAGCTTTTTAACCGTTCAAATCAATAGTTTTCACTTTTTTTCCATGAGATTTGGGAATGATTCGCAATTTCGCGTCATCAAATTCCCTATAGAGTGTCTTACCTTTAAACAACCGGTCTAAGAAAATAGCTAAAGCACCACATTCGGATTGGGGTTGATGAGAAATAGCGATGTTATAGTCCGCTTGAGAATAAATTTCTGCAGGTACTTTTTGAGAACCCACCAAGACATAGACATTTTTTGGAGGTGTTTTTATGTTATCAATAAGTTGTTTATCCAATTCAATTCCATACATTGTTAAATGAACTAAAAGGTCATCCCGATGCTTTATTTGTTTCACTAACTCCCTCCAGTCCAGATCCATTTCCACAGAA
Source organism: uncultured archaeon (assembly GCA_964505645.1). Taxonomy (GTDB): domain Archaea; phylum Asgardarchaeota; class Lokiarchaeia; order Sigyniarchaeales; family SOKP01; genus TEKIR-8. The sequence goes on from CAZDJH010000051.1 coordinate 6,890, forward strand.
AACGTTCCACCCCATTGATCATTTACATTATCGATGGTGTCTTGTACTTTTTCGCTGCGGTAATTGGTAAGTATCATGCCATCCGCCCCGAGCGCCCTGGCGATGAGCGCAATATGAGTAGTCATTCTCCTATCTCTTATCATCCGATGACCATATCTTACAATTATTAACTTGTTCATCTTCATAACAAATAATTTATGAATAAATTATAATTTTTATTAAATAAAAAAAATCCCCATCGCATTGTATAGCACCTTAGATGAAATAATTGACTTTCGTACAAAAGGGATGAAATCAATTTTAAACTCATGCGAGAAGATCTCATGAGAAATATATTAAAGATTCCTGAAGAAGTCACCTCTATATTAAATAGGAATGTTTGGAGGGAAGGAATTAAGCCTTTTATTTCATTACTATTCTTTCAAGAAAGATTTAAAAAATTCATTGTATACAATCGATAATTATTTATATGATCTCTTGTATACATAGTATGATGAGATGGATTTTAGATTCTTGCACATTGATTTATCTTACAAAAACTGATTCATTTGCGAGATTTATCGAATTAATAGAATATCCAGTTGTAATTGATACGAGCGTACATAAAGAGGTTATAATTAACGGTAAAGCTAAAGGTTACAAAGATGCACTTAATACAGAAAAAAATTTAAAAAGATTTAGAATTCCAGTAATATCAATTGATATTTCTAATGATATAGAATATTTCAAAGATCCTGGCGAAACTAGTTGTTATCTACTAGCTAAGGACGACGGAATTTGTCTTACATCAGATGAGAGGGCATATAAAAAGTTTAAAAGACGAGGTCTGGAGGTTATGCGTTTAGATACGTTCTTTTTTCAAAAATGTATTGATGGTCTTTTGACCGAACAAGATTTCATAAACATATTAGAACAATTAGAATTTATTAATGCCACAAAACCAAAATCCATTCTATTCTTTGTAAAAAAATTAAAAATAAAAAAGGAGGATGATAATAATGACTGATGTAATATCAACTCGACTAGATGAAAAAGAGGTTGAGGAATTAAATAGAATTAGTGAGGAAGAAAGATTGGATCGTTCAGCTCTCATTCGAAAATTCTTATTAACTCAAATGAAAGAGTATCGAATGGAAAAAGCAGGAAAAAAATATAGAAAGGGCTTAGTAAGTCTGGCTGAGGCGGCAACATTGGCAGAGGTATCTATATACGAAATGATGGAATATAGAGAGCGCGAAAAAATTCAAGCTCCTTCCTTAAGTGAAGAGGAAATGGAAGAAGAGTTAAAGAAATCAAAAGAATTATTTGAGAACATAAAAAAGAAACGTTGAACTAACACGCCCTAAAGGGCGATATATTCGTAATTCATCGGGGATTGCTGACCTAACATCAGTCTTACATCCTCTCCAAACGCTTTCACCGTAGTCCCTACGGCAGAATCATTATGAGAAATGATCGTGATATTATTATCTTATAATTGCTTTATTCCTTCTTTTCTGATATTTTGAGAGGCAGTTACATCTAAAGGTGTGTGCCTTCTCGCATTAAAAACGGTAAAATGACATACTATAGATAAGTGCTATAAACTTTTGGATATTCTGGGGTTTGAAAAAAGAATTTAATTGATAATAGGATGTATTGTTAATAGGATGTATTGTTAATAGAGGCAAGCACGAGAAAAAAAGCAATAGGTAAATAACTTAGGCTTCAAAAGCTTTAAACTTTTCCTTCTTGGCCCCGCATGTCGGACACTTATCGGGGGCGTCTCCCTCCAAGGTATATCCGCATACCTCGCATACTTGTACATCCTCCAATTCCACATCTTCGCCCTTATCCACGGCTTCTTTGGCCCGTTCAAATAGCTTTAAATGCTCCTTTTCCGTAGTTAATGCCCACTTAAAGGTCCTTACCGCACCTTTCTCCCTTTGAAATTCAGCGGTTTGGATATATACGGGGTACATCTCCGTAATTTCAAAGGTTTCGCCATCGATCCCCAACTGTAAATTCTTAGAGGTGTCGCCAGGGCCGAATGCGCCCATGCTATTTGCCACGATTCCTTCTTCTAAGTGATCAAGCTCCTTGTAATGGTCGCCAGCATGAACATATTCTGCATGGGATATAGCCCGAAATAACCGGGCAACCGAAGGATATCCTTCTTCTTGCGCAATGTTAGCAAAATGAAGATACCGCATATGAGCCATGCTCTCCCCGCCGAAACTGTTAATCAAATTTTGTTGTGTCATATCTTTCATTATTTTTTTAACCTCACTACGATCTAGTTTCAGTTTAATCACGCAAATTTTCATATCCTTTTAAACATAATTCTAATATTTAATAAATCTCAAACAATAATAATCAGATATTTTATCCGTGAAAGCGGATATTTGAAACGTTTGATCTATGAAATATAAGCAATAGGTTAATATATGTTTAAAAATGATCAAAAAATAAAACTAAAGCAAGAAAATGACAAAGTCAAAGGAAAATTTAAAAGCGGCATTTGCAGGGGAGAGCCAAGCAAATAGAAAATATTTAGCATTTGCAGAAAAGGCAGGAAAAGATGGATATCCTCAAGTTGCAAAAGTCTTTCGGGCTGCCGCAGCAGCCGAGACGGTGCACGCACATAACCATCTAAGAGCGATGGGCGGAATCAAGTCGACATCGGAAAATTTAAAAGCTGCGATTGAAGGAGAACATTACGAATTTACCAAGATGTATCCAGAATTCCTAGAAGATGCGAAATCAGAATCTAATAAGGAAGCAGAGAGAACATTTAACTACGCTAATGATGTGGAAAAGGTTCATCACCAGCTCTACGAGTCGGCGCTACAAGCGGTTGAGAACGGAAATGATCTCACTCAGAATGACATACATATATGTCCGGTATGCGGATATACCCATGAGGGAGATCTTCCAGAGAAGTGTCCTGTTTGCGGTGCCGTAAAGAAAGTTTTTAAAAAAATTGAGTAATTATGTACACTATTTTTTGTAAAAGTAATTTATAAATCGAAATAATCTTTTTTTTAACTATTTATAGGATCGTCAAGAAAAAAAATAATGATTAAGTATTTTAAGATTTAAACTTTTTTTAAAAGGAATTGAGTCTCTTTCTATATCTTTTTGTTCCAATACTAACAATTAGAATATTAGAGAAGAAAAAGATATATATATTAAATCCGGGGATATTATTTGAGGGTGGCGAGCCCGAGCTTGATTGTAAATCAATAATAATTTTATAAAATTTATTAGTATTATGAGAGCCAAATATTAAATGTTCTCCATTAAAAGAAAGCCCATATTCTCCAGATGTAGTGGGAGCGTTAATTTTAGTCCCAGTTTGATTAAATCCAGATATATCTAGTTGATATATCTTGTCGCTAGTCCAGCCTACCCCCCAAAAAACGTGGTTCACTGAATCATAAGTAATTCCTGCATATTCCTCTTCTACAAAAAAGGTTTGTAGTAAAGAACAATCTGATGTTGGGTCTAATTTACTTATTTTATCACTTAATTCCCAAGTTAAATAAATATAAGTTCCATCTGTAGCTAAATCATAACCATCAATCCCTGGGCTATAAGTTGCAACTGGGCTAACGTCAAAGTTATATTTATGGATTTTATTAGTATCCCCAGCGTAGACATATAAATAATTATTAAAAATTACAATTCCCCAAGGGTCGTATGCAAGCGAGATTGTTCTAACGCTCTCAAAAGTTCCATCATCTAAAATTACTATTTCATTACTAGCACTATCAGCAACAAAATAATGGGTTCCATTCCAATCGAAACCAAGAGGATGCCCTGCAGCGGAATTATATCGATTAAAAACTTCACCTGGCTCAGTGGGGTAATCTAAAAATGAGATTGAATTATTATGCCAAAAAGATATCAATATATATGTCCCATTATTTGCCAAACCATATTCTCCCCCTCCCGAAAAGCCAAAATCAAATACTTCCTCAATTCTCCCATTAGAAGGGTTAAAGATATGAATTTCATCACTCTCATAAGCTATTCCCCAAACATAACCATTAAAGTATGTTAAACCAGCTATAGGGTCATCAATACTATAATTCGCTAATATGTCCCCATTAGAGGGATTTATTTTTAGGAGATGATTTGGAAACCTTTCGGGCGCCCAGAGCGAACTACCATCATAAGCTAATCCTTCAAAATCGTTTGATATGTCAATCTCGAATGATGAAATTATGCTTCCATTAGTATCCAACTTATAGATCGTTCCATTATCCACTGAATCCTCAACTGACGCATATAAATAGGTACCATCTGAAGCTAATCCTCCTATCTCAAACCCCACATCATATTCAGCAACCTTGTCGCCTGTATTAATATTAATTTTAAATAAGCTGGTATTATCTTTCGTTCCTGCCCAAATGGCCCCTTTTAACGTAGTGATCCCAAAGGGACTATTCGGAATCCCTAAATCCTTAATATGGTCGCCTAATACGGCCGTTTCCAATTCACATTTACCATTATCTTCCTTATTTTTATTATCGCTTTTTGGCAGAAAGCTACCGCTAAGGATTAAAAAGAGACTAAAAAACAAGGAGATTAAAAGAAATGTTACGATTTTTTTTTTCAATAGATTCACCTTATAAGTTTGCTATATGCATATTTTAAAACAAACCACCTATAAAAATATATTTAATTTGTGTCATTAACTTTTTTGCTAACATTTTATTTTAATACACTGAAAGGTCGTTTTAAATTAAATAACCTAAGGAGATCTATGACCAATAAGAAAATCTCGATCGTAAAAATAAAGGATGAGAACATAGAAAAGGCGGTATGTAAGGCGCTCGACTTGATAAACGCTCGCAGATTAATGAGTAAAGAGGGTATGAAGATCCTCCTCAAACCGAATATTCTCATGGGGAAGGACCCGGAGCGTGCCGTCACAACCCATCCCGAAATTGTTCGGGCTATGATAAAGTGGCTAAAGCAGTTCAACCCCGCAAAGATTACCGTAGGCGAATCCAGTGGGACATCCAACCCTGGCGCGACCACCCAAGCTTTTGATAAAAGCGGGATTAAAGCAGTTTGCGAGCAGGAAAGTGTTGACTGGACCCCATTTGAGGGCACAGAAAGAAAGAAGTATCAGGTTCCAAATCCCTTAGTACTTGAGGAGTTTTATTCCTCTCCCCTTTTAGAAGATGCTGATCTAATTATTAATCTCCCTAAAATCAAAACCCATTGGCAGTGTTTATTAACTTGTTGCATTAAAAATATGTTCGGAACGATGATTTTAGGAAATAAAGCAAAAACCCATGCGAAGTTTCCCAATCACAATGCCTTTTCTTCGGCTTTAGCGGATATATATTCGGTTTCCGCTCCTCAATTGACGGTGATTGATGGGTTTCTCTGTCAAGAAGGAAAAGGTCCGAGCCAAGGGGAGATAGTAAGGATGGACTTAATTATGGCGGGGTTTGACCCCGTGGCTTTGGACGCTACCGTTTCTAAGATTATAGGATTTGACCCGGAAGAAGTTCATCATATCGCCAAGGCAGAAGAAAAGGGGCTTGGCACGTCGAATTTAAAAGATATAGAATTTTTAGGTGAAAGCATTTCTGAAGTTCATAGAGAATTTAAAAGACCAAGGTTGAGACCAATAAGCGTTCCTTTACCGAGTTGGTTGGCCGATTATATGGGAGATGTGATCTTTAGGTCGTCTGTTAAATTTGAGCCTCAAAAATGTAAGTTATGCTCAACCTGCTGGGAAAATTGTCCTGCAGGAGCTATCAGTCCTCCAGAGGAAATCAAGAAGGGAAATTTACCAAGCTGGGACAGCGATAAGTGTATTTTCTGCTACTGTTGTGCTGAATTATGCCCACATGAGGCGGTGAATTTCGAAATTAATTATATAAAAAACTTCTTGTTTTCTTGGGCGGGTGTAGGTTTTCTCTCGGTATTAGCTATTTTAATTGGTATTATATCGTGGATTGTTTTCGTAATCTGCACCGCTTAAAATGAGTTTACAAGAAAAATTGTTTCAAAAACTTGAGAAGTCATTTATCGATTCAGAGGTAGATTTCTGGAAAATTTCCGAGTTCGCTCTATTAGAATCAAAGATAGTAAAACAACTTTCATCAATTTTTCCCAAATGGTTTGATGTTTTCATAAAAGGGATGCAAACCGATAAAAAGGAAACATTTAGGACATTACGGCATACGCTCCATACCCTTCGGGTTTATTTTTCGATTACGAGAGATAATTTTGAAATAAATGTGGATAAAAAGTATATTTATGCTTTAAAAAGTCAATTGAAAACGCTATCGAAGTATTTTCCACTTTACTTCCCCTTAATCTTATTATACCATGATATCGGGCGCCCATTTAATGGGAAATGGCATAATTTAAAGTCAGCGGAAGTTATTACGCAATTTGACTTATTTAATCGATATAATCTTCCAGATATCTCCAAAAAAATGATTCTAATTGTAATTAAACACCGTCTCCTGCTGGGCACAATATTTACGGGAGAAAGCTCCTATTACGGCAGCATAGCACTCTATCTTGATATTAAAAAAGATATAAAGAATTTGCATCTTTTCGAACGTCAGATCCAAATTCTTTTTACAACGATGAAAGCCTTCACGTTAATTGATATTTGGGGTTATGATTATTCAAAGATCTACAACCATTATTTTTCCTACTATGACGAGATCGTCACTAATTTAAGGTGTATCTTTACGAATGGGTTTCAGCGCGAAACGGATGATGAACAACTGAGATATCTTAAAGGAGCTCTATCTGCACTGGATTCTCAAAATTTACGATGGAGGATCGCTTGCGCACTACGAATATTTCAATTTATCACGGTTAAGCCTTACCTCACAGAGAGTTTCTACTATGATAAGATCGAAAATTGTTTGGAGCGCATCGAAAGCACGTGGGAAGAATTCCAGCTCGACTTGAGTCAATATGCGCACCGAATTCAATTCAAATACAGCCTCGGGCTGATGATGGTATTATCTAGCAATGAATTTCGGAGGGAACCGATTGATGAATCCTTTACGATGCAGCCAGAGATTTTCTCCTTTTGGAGCACATGTGCCAAAATTGTAAAGAGAACTATATTAAAAGTCCCCAGTTCTTCATCCCGCTTATTTTATTTCGTAACGGACCTTCCGCGTTATTGGTTTTTTGATGCTGTTATGAAAGAAAAGGTTAAAAGATCCATCGTAGAAGCGT
>CAZDJH010000052.1:0-4997 GCA_964505645.1 uncultured archaeon
AAACTATAAAAAAGTATTAAATAGAGGTAGAAAAAATGATTATTCAAATGGCTCAACCAAATTTCAATATGTTCACAGCTCTAATAATGCTTATATTATGGGTGCTATTAATTGGTGTATATATCGTGGTTTTAATAAAAAATAAGATATCAACGAAAGTGAGTATCCTTCTTTATTTATTCTCAGTGGTAGTAGGGGGAATCATTTTAGGAGGTATTCCCAGCGCTGTTATGCCAATCCAATTGGTTCTAGCAATAATTGGAGCCGGAAAACCATTGGTATCTATTATCCCTATGATTATGATTTTAAGTCTCCTATTAATTACTAGTTTGTTTATCGGAAGGATTTTCTGCGGATATGCATGTCCGGTTGGGACCTTACAAGAACTCATCTCAAAACTGCAATTCAAATCGAACATCAAGGATCAAAAGCAGGTAAAGTACACCCTAGATATACCCCAAAAGATAGCCCGAATTGTACGTTGGCTGTTTTTTGTTGTGGTATCCCTTTTAGCAGTCCTATGGAGTTTTGCCCTATTACAAGCAATCAATCCGTTTTTGGGATACTCCTTTTTCACTAATCCGCTGGCAATAACGCTTATAATACCGTTTGTATCCTTATTTCTCGTTAGTTTAGCAAGTATTTTCATTTATCGCCCTTGGTGTAGGTTTTTCTGCCCTTTTGGAGCATTAACTTCGGAAATATCGCGAGTTAGCATACTCAAATTGCGGAGGACGGATGCTTGCACGGAGTGTGGGTTATGCGAGAAGATATGCCCCACTAAGGAAGCGTTTAAAGACAGTTCAAAGGCGGAATGCTATTATTGTAATCGATGTATTGAAATATGCCCAGAAGGAGCGATTAAATTCCAAAGGAAGTAACTTATTACAAAATCTTTTTTTTTACATCCCTAAATCCATTTTTTCAATTATATTCAATTGAAAAATCGAGATAATTATTAATTAATTTCGCTTTTTACATAAACCCAAAAAGCCTTTTTTAATTCTGTGAGCTCTTTTTCTTTTAATTTAAGAAAATAGAGATTCCTTTTGGCGACCTTAGGATAATTTTTTAAATGTAATATCTTAATTAATCCTGCATGCTGGGCCTTTTTGGCGATGGCTTCACTTAATATGGAGATGTAATTTGATTCGCTAATTGCTGATATAATCGAATCATTATCGTTAATAACTAATTTTAAATTTAGCTCATTATGCTTAGGAAATTGTTGCTCGATTGTATTTCGAGTTCCAGAACCAACTTCTCTGGAAATGAAGGGACATTTTTTGAGCTCCTCAAATCTAACAGTACTTCCACTGGCCTTGGCTAACTCTTGGTCTGGAGAGCACACAAAATACATAATATCTTCTCCGATTTTAATATAGTCGAAAGACTCCCTTTTATTTCCCATAAAACTTCCAATTCCAGCGAAATCTGCTCTATTATCTTTTAATAAATTGATTGATTTTTGGGAATTATTAATAATCGTTTTGAAACTTATTTGAGGATATTTTGATTTAAATTTTGCGATGTATTTAGGTAATATATGGGATCCGGGTAGTTTTGAAGTGGTTATAGTTATCTTTTCTTGTAGATGTGCCTTTTTCTGATATTCATCATATAATTCTATAATTTTAGAGGCATAATCCAAAAATAAATTTCCTTGCTCAGTAAGTTCAAATGTTTTAGTAGTTCTGTAAATAAGTTTATCTCCCAGCTCTTTCTCTAATTGTGAAATTCGGTGCGAAAGGGTACTTTGGGAGATTGATAAATCTTCCGCAAGCCCAGAAAAGCTTTTATATTTGCTTAATTGAATGAAGTTTCGTATATATTCAACTTTCATAGCAATTCCAATCGTATTTTTATAGTTTTTAGTATTTACTTGAATTTATAAAAATACAACCCTTTATTAATTTTTTCGATAAATGTTACTTTTTTTAGATGTTTAATCAAAACTTTCAATAATTAGAAACTAAATAGTTATTCATTAAATACAACCTTTATATCATTTCTTAAAATTCTTGAATAAACTACCCTTTTGTATAGATATACGATTTGAAATTTTTTATTGGGCGTTGCGTTTTAACAAACATAATGTATATTTAAATATTTGCATCTGTTTTATATTAAATACCGAAAGAGGTGAAAAAATATTGAGAAAAATTTTAAGAGTAAATATGAATGATTTATCTTGGGAATTTGAAGATCTACCAGAAGGTTATCAGGTACTTGGAGGCAGAGGAATGACCTCAACGATATTAGCTAATGAAGTACCACCAACATGCCACCCTCTTAGACATAACAATAAGCTTATATTCGCACCAGGAATTGTGACGGGAACTTCGGCACCCACATCCGGTAGAATTTCAGTCGGGGCAAAATCCCCCTTGACGGGAGGAATAAAAGAAGCTAACGCTGGAACTAGCTTTGCCCAAAAACTAGCCAGGATGCAAATCGGGGCTTTGATCATTGAAGGAAAAAGTGAAGGTGATGACTATTACCTTCTTAAAGTTACTTCCGATGGAGCAGAGTTTATTAAAGCGAATAAATGGGTTGGTATGGGATTATACGATGCTTATAAGGATCTCTACAAAGAATATGGAGAAAAAGTAGGCGTTTGCGGAATTGGTATTGCTGCAGAACTATTAGGCGCGATGTCGGGGATATGTTTTAATGATCCCGAGGGCTTACCGAGTAGATACGCTGGAAGAGGCGGTCTCGGAGCTGTGATGGCATCAAAAGGATTAAAATTCATCATAGCAGATGAAACCGATGCGCCTGGAGTTGATATTGCGGATGAGGAGGTATTTAAGAAGGGAATAAGGAAAGTTAGAGACGCTTTAAAAACTCATGACGTTACAAAACCTGGCGGGGCATTAAATTCCTATGGGACCAGTGTTTTAATCAATATTATCAATGAGGCGGGCGGTCTACCACAGAAAAATTTCTCAAGTGGACAAGATGAAAGGTCGGAAAAAATATCTGGTGAGGTAAAAGCAGATCAGGTTAAGAAGCGCGGAGGACAGAGACCCCATATGTGCAGTCCCGGTTGTATCATACAATGTTCTGAAGTATGGACGAAACCCGATGGCTCGGATCCTGTAGGTGTTTTGGAATATGAGAGCGTATGGGCACTTGGAGCAAATACCGAAATTTATGATTTAGATACTATAGGGGAACTTAATCGAGCGTGCAATGATTTGGGAATTGATACTATTGAGGCAGGTGGTACATTAGGGGTTGCTATGGAAGGAGGACTAATTGAATTTGGTGATAAAGAGGGTGCTCTAGAATTAATGGAAGAGATCAGAAACAAATCTCCCTTAGGACGGATATTAGTCAATGGTACAGAGTTTACTGGTAAGGCTTTTGGAGTTACCAGAATTCCTACGGTAAAAGGACAGTCTTTACCTGCTTACGACCCGAGAGCAATAAAAGGAATCGGAGTGACCTATGCTTCAACACCGATGGGAGCTGACCATACTGCGGGCTACGCGATTGCCACGGAAATAATGGGGGTTGGTGGTGAAGCAGATCCTCGAGACACGCAGAAGGCAGACCTTTCCCGAAACTTACAATTAGCCACAGCAGCTTTAGATTCGACGGGATATTGCTTATTCATTGCATTCGCGATCCTTGATATTCCCGAAGGCTTGGAGGGTGTAGTGGAGAGTTTAAATGGTGTATTGGGAACTGATTTAACTGTTGAGGATGTGCCAAAGATCGGACAACAAATTATTAATACCGAACTGGAATTCAATAGAGCGGCTGGATTTACTTCAAAACACGATAGACTTCCCGAGTTTTTCCTAGAAGAAGAATTACCGCCCACAAATGAAGTATTTGGTGTCTCTGATGAGGAGATAGATAGAGTATTCGAATAAATCAAGAAAAATGGCGATTCAAGTGAGAATTTTCGGGGATTTAAAGGAGAAGATAGGAAAAAAGAAGTACAAGAGAGGAGCTGTTGCCGTGTTAACCCTTGATAGTTCAAAATTCAAAAGCGTGTTTGACGTATTAAATGAACTTTCAATCGATAAAGATGAAGTTAGCCATATTTTCGTAAACCATTCCTATTCGAGCGTTAACAAGAAAGTGGAAGATGGAGATAGGATCGGTATTTTCCCCAGAAAGAATATGGCACTTCTGTACAAGTGGTATTTTAATAAAGAGGAATAATTGTGTCTCGTATGTATGAGGAGAAAATCAAGGTGACGGTTAAGTTTTTCGCAAATCTGAGAGAATTTGGACCTGTAAAAAGTAAAGATGAATATCCCAAAGGAAGCGCTGTTAAGGATATCCTAGACAAATATAAAATCCCCGAAGATAAACGTAATATCGTCATTTTAATCAATACCAAGCCACATCAAAAGATCGGAACTGTTTTAAATAATGGTGATACGGTTTCAATCTTTCCGCCAATTGCAGGAGGCTAAAAGAAAACACTGAAAATGTGTTTTTCATATAAAATTTTTTTTTTATTATTCTTATTCTTAATTAAAGTTTTAGAAATTTCAGACTTTTAGCTTTATAATGATATTATATTATAAGCCTATAATAGAAAGGAAAATTATAAGTATACCGCTTATTACTGCTAATATCATTGCCCAATAACGTGTTGGGTTTAATTCTGGTGCGACATTCTTGGTTTCAAGATAGCTAACTCCAATGGGAATAATATATATCAAGCCGAGAATTGGTCCTGTTAACATGCTGGCAAGTGAAAAGAGAAGCATCGGTTTTCCTATAAAAATTATAAAAATCATAGGTAATAAAGCGAAGAATGTTAGGCATATTCGATATACGGTCTTCTTATTGATTTTGAAACGATTATAAAACCCAAGCCGCTCAAAACTCTCTTCCCAAAGCCTTGAAAACCCGTATAAGGGCCCCAGTATTGAGCTAAACAGTGCCAAGGCACCGCATACAATAAAAATGTATCCCGACCACTCCCCATACGTCCCTGTAAAGATAGATACCATCTGTGGGATTAAATC
>CAZDJH010000052.1:5007-14059 GCA_964505645.1 uncultured archaeon
AAATCATCTCCAACAGGTTGTAATCCGCGAATATGAAGGGTTTGGGCTGCGGCTATCCATATCATTATTGAGAAAAAGGATAAAATCGCTGCGGACACTAAATTCTGGTAGAGGATAACCTTTCTCCACCCCTTAAGGCGTTCCACCTCCTCTTCCGTGAGGTCTTCAAGCTCAAGTTCGATCCCATTTTCATACGGTTCAAACATGCCCATTTTTTTGTCCTTAGCAAACCATATGTAGGAAACGGTAGGACCAAATCCACTTCCTAAAACAACAAACAACACCGCCAATGTCATTATTCCAGAAGTGGTTTCAAGCCCCTCTATCGCAGTGGGCATTACAGGGAGAATCCCATGGACCCAACCTTCTAATGAGGGCCAAAAAAGTATTGCAACAACGGTTATTAGGGCCAGAAACACCCATAGCAACACGCTTGATGTTTTTTCGAGGATATTATAGTTCCGAGTGAACACTATCAAAAAGCCCACACCGGTTATTATAAAAATCCATAAATTGGACGGAAGAAGAAAAATGAAGTCAAATATTCCCCCAGTCTGACCTAAAAGGCCTGCTAATAGCATAGAATGAAGGATACATCCAAACATTAGTGCAAAAAACATCCATCTAAGCCATTTTTTATCCCACGATGTCCGGAGAAATGTCTTTCCGGTTACAACGCCATATTGAACCAGATAGAACTGTCCAAATATCTTAATAAATGCAATGATTGGCGCAAGATACAAACAACTCATGCCCATGTAGGCGCCCAAGAGTGGGACAGTAATCAATTCACCACCACCTATCTGAGATGCGGTGAAGACAAATGCCGGTCCTAACCATTTTATAAACTCCTTAAATGAAAGAGGTGGTTCTGAAATTTGTGGCTTTGTCACATCCCTTTCATTTGAAGTCTGTGAATTCATATACCTTATACCTTAATCCGATATTAAAATGCTATATTGAAAAGAATATTAACAATTTAAATAAGGTTATGAAAAGTTGACTTATCGCTTCGATGTGCACTAGGGAAAAATCATAAAATTTTTACTGAAGGACTGGATCAGGATCTTACCATAAAAAACGGTTTTATAATTAAAAAAATATAAAGAACAGAGGGAATTGAAATCGATAAAAAACAAATTGGAGTATTGATCATTTCATTGGCCATTATAGCCGGTTCAGGGATCGGATTAGTTATGTATCTCCAATATACTCTTGAAAATAATGACGCAACGAACCCGGATCAAGATGGAGATGGACCAAATGTCGGACAAAGATTCCTTATTATTAATCATAGTCATGCTCATTTGGATGATTTAGTGGGGATTCCCTTGGAATGGATTAATAAATCAAAGGAAGATTTGCATATTGTATATTGGCATACATCCCATGGGAGCCAGTTGACTGATGGAATGGATAACTTGGATGCGTTCATGGGTGATAACAATACCTATGAATATAATTCTGATGTATCTGGGGGGTATTTACACTTAAACGAGCCATCTAGTGATGATCTTACGGGAAATACAGATGGATTTGACGATACAACCAGAACATTTTTAAACGCAAACCCTGAATACAATATCATTATGTGGAGTTGGTGTGCGCTCGATAAAGATAATAACTCGATTAATCAGTATCTTAGTAATATGAATCAGTTAGAGAATGAATATCCGAATAAAAGCTTTGTTTATATGACCGGACATCTTGAAGGAACAGGGGAAGAGGGAGATTTACACTATTACAATGAGAAGATTAGAGAATATTGCTTTGAAAATAATAAAACTCTATATGATTTTGCGGATATTGAAAGTTATGCACCAAATGATACATATTATTTGGATAGGTACGCTGACGATGGATGTTATTACGATGGGGATGGAGATAACTCGCCAGACCCTTCATATAATTGGGCTTTAGACTGGCAGTCAGTTCATGATGGCTGTAATACATATCCCAATGGAGGAAAATGGTATTCATGTTCTTGCGCTCATTCAGAAGATGTCAATGGGAATATGAAAGCTTATGGCGCATGGTACCTTTTTGCGCGTTTATCTGGTTGGAATGGTATATAAAATCAAATTACATCAGAGACTGAAAAGACTCTATCCACTTATTCTTTAAAAATAACAATCTTTTTATTTTTTTATCCCAAAATAATATCTTCAATGAAATGATACATCCGAAAATAAATGTATCTTAATACTTAAGAATAAAAATCTTAGAATTAAAAAATAGAAAAGAAAAAAGAAAATGGTATAAAATGTTTAGCGTTTCATTTGACCGGAAACCCAGTCGTAATACCCCATGTCCTCCAATGCCCCAGGTAATTCACCGTAGAATTGATCAATTGTTTCTTTAAATGTAGCTGCAGAAACTGGATGGAACATCATGGCGATATCTAAGCCAACCAGTGCCAAGCACAGTGCATTAAGTATTTCCCAGATAGGACCTCGGTATTTTCTTGCGCCCCATTGATTATTAGACTTCTTCTCGCTCATCCATGCTTCTCGTGCCCCCCAAGCGTTTGTTGTACCACCGCTGATGGGGAATGCCAAATCTTCCTCTCCTAACAAGCCAGCAACCCTCATTCGCTGGTAAATTGAGAAACTGTATTCAAGCCCGTATCCGAGCGTAGCACATGTGGGATCCATTACGATTCTATTCCTTGGAAGCCCCAAATCTATAGCGTCTTTATTCATTTTGATTTGGTTGTTTAAGTCTAAGGAAGTCCAAAGCAGGCAATTATGGTCGTGTTCCACTGCGAAGGGGACAACATCCTCCCAAGTGCCTTTATCTGCCGCAGAAAGAAGTAATACTTCGTCTTCTGACACAGCAGAAAGTTCTCTAAACATCTCAATATCCTTTTTCTTATTTCCAGAACATCCGATAATAACAGGAACATCAACAGCTTGCAAAATATCTTCAAACATCTCTTTTGATTTTGATACTGGCCAGTCTAAGGTTCCGGGGTCAATCCCGAGTGAGTGAAAGGTCACGCAATCGGCGTCAAACTTATCGACGGCAAATTTTGCCCATTCCGCGGGATGTCCTAAGACCTCTTTGTACTCATTTTTAATTGGCTTAGGTAGCTTCATCTTATCACCCATATCAAATACATCGTAAGTGACGAGAGGCGGATGAGGGTTTTTTTTCTCCGAACCAAGAAAGTTGTAGAAGGGAGGAACAGTTTCGCCTCCAATTACGCATTTCTTCCCGTTAGATCGAATAAATTCAATTGTCTCGATTTCTCCGGGATAATCGATATCTATCTGAAACGACCTTTCAGTCCATTCAGCTTTGCCAAGTTTTCCACCAGCTGGCAGACCCGCGGCTTGTGCCGCAGTTGATACAATCGTAGGTAGCATCTGAAATTCTAAATATTCGGCGAATAGGTCAACATCTTGTAACTCTAGCTGCTCCGTCTCTTTCATCATTTTTGCAAGCTTTTTGCTTAAATCTTCGAAGGAAATTTTAAATCACTTTTACTTTTATAATTGTTATAGTTTATAGTTAATTAAATAATGTAAAATTTTAAAATTTTAATACTTTAACTTTTTAAGAGTTTATTTGCTTTCGCACTTTTGAGAAGGTATAAATGGGACAAATCGATCATTTTGTTATAAAGACTAATATGAAAAAACATTCTCCCCATCTTTATTTTTGGAATTTAAAAAATTAAACCTCCCATCAAGATCTATTGTAAGAAAATTAAGATAATAAGAAAGGACTATTCAGATTACTTTTCATTCTCCCTTTTGTTTAAGATATAGATTATTGAGGATCTTCATATTTACAAAAATTATAATGAAAAATGTTAATCTCTTTGACAAAATTTTAATCGAATTGAAATATAAAAAATATCGAAAATATGTGAAAACCTTAGAAGTTGATATAAAATATCTAAAATCCTTAAAAAAAAGCGCCAAAAACTCGTTAACGGATGTTAGTAGATGTACAGTAATTTTTTCCTAACAATTATGAGGCTTAAGAGTCCAAAACTCCCGAATAGAACTCCAATAATTAAATAAAAAGGAAACCCAGGAATCTGTGGGATATAATACCTTGATAATTTTTTCGTAGAAGATATATAGAAGAGATCAGAGGTCTCATTTAAAAGGATAACTTCGATATAATATAGCTTAACATCAGAAGTTGATGGGGTAGTATATTTCAAAAATGGGTTTACTGTGATATTTTTGGCTGTGCTAATATTAAATATAATGGGGTTAAGAGAACCATCTGGATTAACATAAGTTTGAATTGGTCTTGTATCAAAGAGGAATAGTGAGTAATTCCCCGAGTTTTGACTAATGATTTGTATCTGGATAGACTCACTTTTGTTCATTGAAAACAGATAAAAAATCGGAGCACCTTTGTCTATCTCTTGAGGTTCCGTAAATACATAATCTGGGGCACCTAATATACTGTGGATGCTTACAAGGGGGAATAAAACGAGTATTATTAAGCAAAGCAAGCTCTTTTTCTTCGTTTTCATTTTTCTTTTTTATCTATTCTAATTTTCTATATATCATTATAATAAAGGAATCAAACCTATATTTGATTTTCTAAGATTTTTTCTAATAAAATGGCGCCATTAATTATAAATTGGTATTTAAAAAAGGTATAGGGGGGTATTAAAAGCAGATTATAAGACCCAGAGTCCCATATTTGATACGTAGATTCATACAATCCTAACCATAATTAAAATTTTAAATTAAATTTCGCTCAACTTTTTTTTAGCAAAATTTATTAGCCCTTGACTTTGAATTATTTCTTGCAAGAATGTCGGCATGCGTTTTATGGAGTATTTTTTATCTTCACTCATATTAACTATTTGACCCGTCTCAAAGACAATCTCCACCTCATCACCGTCAGAAAACGCATCAATATTTTCAAATTCAATTATCGGAAGCCCTATATTAATTGCGTTTCTAAAGAAAATTCGAGCAAATGTAGGTGCGATAACACAATTAATTCCCGACCCTTTTATAGATATGGGGGCTTGTTCTCTACTCGATCCACATCCGAAGTTCTTTCCCCCAACCAATATAGTTGCATTAAGTTTATCTTTCTTTTCTTTAAATTTTGGATCCAAGTCTTCCATACAATGCCCAGCTAAATGGTTGACATCCGATTTATTCAAATATCTAGCAGGAATAATCAAATCGGTATCAATATTATTTTTATCATATTTAATAATTTTTCCTTTCATAATATCACCTTGAATTATAAATTATTAGGCGAGGTTATATATCCTTTAATTGCAGTAGCAGCCGCAATTGCGGGACTGGCTAAATATACTTTACTCTCTATATGACCCATACGTCCTTTAAAATTTCGATTTGTAGTGGATAATGCATTTTCTCCTGGTGCGAGAATACCCATGTGTCCTCCTAGACAAGGTCCACAGGTTGGTGTAGAAACTATAGCTCCGCTTTCGATAAATTTTTTAATATATCCATCCTTTATTGCATCCAAATAAATTTGCTGGGTGCCGGGGATTATAATACATCGGAGGGTAGAATGTGTTTTATTATTACCGATTATTTGCGCTGCAATTTTCAAATCTTCTAAGCGTCCATTCGTGCAAGAACCAATGACAACTTGGTCGACTTCAATCTTCATATCGGATACTTCAGAGATAGATTTTGTGTTTTCAGGTAAATGTGGAAAGGCAACTTGGGGTTCAATTGTATTGCATTCAATCGGAATGATCTCAGTATATTCGGCATCCTTATCACTTTTGTAAAATTTATAATCGCCAGCATTATGTGCATCCAGATACTGTTTTGTAATCTTATCGGGGTTTATAATGCCATTTTTTCCTCCTGCTTCAATTGCCATATTACACATTGTAAACCGATTTGCCATAGATAAGTTTTCAATCACTTCCCCTGAAAATTCCATTGACTTGTAGGTTGCACCGTCCACGCCAATTTTTCCGATTGTATAAAGGATTAAGTCTTTTCCGGAGACCCATTGTTGTAATTTCCCAGAATAAACAAATTTGATAGTCTCTGGGATTTTAAACCAAGCTTTTCCCAATGCCATTGCCACACCCAGGTCAGTCGAACCAACCCCCGTACTAAAGGCACTTAACGCGCCATAGGTACACGTATGAGAATCTGCACCTATGAAAACCTCTCCCGGAAGGACTAACCCTTGTTCGGGTATGAGACAATGCTCGATCCCAACGCGTCCTTGTTCGAAATAATTAGAAATATCATATTCCCAAGCGAACTTTTTTAATATTTTACACTGTTCTGCTGATGCGACATCCTTATTGGGAGTGAAATGGTCGGGGGTGAGAATAATTCGGGTCGGATCGAACACCCCTTTTTCCGTTCCTTCCACCACTTCTTTAAATACCTCAATCGCGATGGGTGCGGTAATATCGTTCGCTAAGCACTTATCAATATCCGCTAGGATATAGTCTCCCGCGACCACATTCGCGTCTTGAGAGTGTTTTCTTAGTATCTTTTCACTAATTGTTAAACCCATATTTATTTAATCCTATAAAAAGTAATATAACCCTTTTTGTTTTGATGTTAAAAGTATTCTATGGTTTAAATTTTTATTCTTTCCCCCTCATATAGGTCAATTAGAGAATTATTGCAGTAGATTATAGTTCATTATCCAAATTTTTTTATCCAAATGTTAATTTAATTGAATACGATATTTATAATTTTATTAGATTGAGATAGGAATGAAAAAAATAACATTAGAAGACTTCCAGTTTGAAAAGTATCACGGACTTGGAAATGATTATGTGCTTGTTAATGACATCGAATGGAACATTCCCGAAGATAAGAAAGCAGATTTGTCAGAAAAATTGTGTGAATGGCACTTCTCCGTAGGGGCCGATGGATTGATCTATATATGTACTCCAAGTGAATCTAACGGAGTAGATATACGAATGAGAATCTTTAATATTGACGGGACGGAAGCGGAGATGTGCGGCAATGGGATTCGCTGCTTTTCAAAGTATGTTTATGAACACGGAATAGTGTCTAATGAACACTTAGCCATTGAAACTCTGAAGGGAATCATATCCGCAGAAGTTCGGCTTGATGAAAAAAATGATGGCGTAGTCAGCCAAGTTGAAATTGATATGGGAAGTCCTATTTTAGAATGTAAAAGAATTCCTGTTATTCCGGAAAATAATAAACAAAAATGTATAAATGAATCTATCGTAGCATTAGATAATATATTTAATTTCTCAGCAATTTCCATGGGAAATCCGCATTGTGTCATCTTCATCAAGGAACAGTTAAATGATCGCGATTTAAATAAATACGGGGCCTTATTGGAGAATCATGAGCGATTTCCCAATAAGATTAACGTAGAGTTTGTAAAGGTCCTTTCTAAAAATGAATGCTCCCTAAGAGTGTTTGAACGTGGAGTGGGAATCACAAATTCCTGTGGGACGGGAAGTTGTGCTTCAGTTGTTGCGGGGGTAATACTTGGAAAGTTTAAAAAAAATGAACCCATTACAGTCCATAATGATGGCGGTGATATGATTATTACCTACACAGGAGATAAGGTTTTCATGGAAGGTCCCGTGGAAAAGGCGTTTATTGGAAAGATTGAGACCCTCACATTTTAATAGGATTATAATTATTAATAAAAAAAACATAAAAAGATAAAGGAATATATGAATTATAAGAATTGGTTAGAAGAAAAAGGTCTCACCTATAAAAATGGAGATTTAAATTACGCTGATGTTAATTTGAGTGCCCTTAGTGAGCAAAATAGAACTCCTTTTTATTTGGTAAATGAAGCTTTAATAAGAAAGCGTTATAATACCCTTAAAATGCGTCTCAACGATAATTACACAAATAACGAAATTCATTACGCAGTAAAGGCCAACTCGAATCTCGCAATTTTAAAAATACTTAAATCGGAAGGAGCAGGGGTTGACTGTAGTTCAGTAGGAGAAGTTCGTTCTTCTCTTAAAGCAGGCTTTCCACCAGAAAAAATAATATATACTGGAAATATGTTTACCGATGAGGATTTTGAATTCGCCGTAAAAAATGATATATTAATCAACTTGGACAGTATTAGTCAATTGGACCGGTTGAATCAAATCTATGAGGACTTAGGTAAGGAAAGAAAGCCAATCTCCTTCAGAATCAATCCTGAATACGGAGCGGGGCATCATCCTCATACTATTACCGCGGGAAAAGAAATAAAATTTGGCATCCTCAATGATCAAGTCGTTGAAGCCTATTCAAAAGCAATGGAATATGGATTTTCAAAGTTCGGAACACATATACACATTGGCTCAGGAATATTAGACCCTAACGATTTTATAGAAGGATTTAATAAATATCTAGATATAATTATGCATTTAGCAGATACCTTAGATATTAAGTTTAATTTCGTAGATTTTGGGGGAGGAATAGGTATTCCATACCGACCGGAACAAGAACCCATTAACTTAGACCTCTATTTAAAGAATTTGATGGGGCCGTTCAAAAAGTTGTTGGATACTGGAGATTTTGGGGCACCAACATTAAAAATTGAACCGGGAAGGTATATTGTGGGAGAAAGCAGTATATTGGTTACAAAAATAAATACCATCAAAGATAACGGGCATAAAAAGTTTCTAGGGGTGGATGCTGGCTTCCAAACGCTTGTCAGACCCACTATGTATGGGTCTTATCACCACATTATCCCTTGTAAGAAAAGAAATGGGACTATTGATGTATATGATATTGCGGGGCCAATTTGTGAATCAGGAGATATATTAGGAAAAGATAGAAAGGTCTCAGAGCCGAGGGAGGGAGACTTCTTAGCAATTCTTGATGCGGGAGCGTATGGATTTACTATGGCTAGTGTATATAATTCAAGGCCGAGACCTGCTGAATTCTTGATCAAATACGGGACTCAATATCTCATACGGGAAGAAGAAACTTACAAAGACTTATTTAGACACCAGAAACTTCCCAAGCATCTGAAAAATATATAGAAGGCTTCATTTTTTTTCCTTATAAAATTTTTCAGTTTATTAAAGATATTTTTAAACTATTATTGAACTGAAAAAAAT
>CAZDJH010000053.1:0-13770 GCA_964505645.1 uncultured archaeon
AATTTTGCAATAAAAAAATTAATAGTTTAATGAGGAGAAAGAAATAAATGATGTCTAAATTTGAAAGCATTGGGATTTATACACCAGAAAATATTGTTGCGACCGAAGATTTAATGGAGAGAATGAACCCAGATTCGAGAGTTAATTTAGAGAGTATTACGGGAATAAAAACAAGACGAATAAGGGGTCAAGATGAGGATTCTTTTACAATTGCACTCGGCGCGGCCAAGGAATGCTTAAAAAATTCTAAATATGAAGCAAAAGATATTGATATTATCATTAACACAGCAATTACACGATTCAAGGACGGACTGACGTTTTTCTTCGACCCGCCTTTTAGCCTATGGATTAGAAATGCGCTCGGAGCGAAGAACGCTAGGCATTTTGACCTTACAAACGCTTGCGCTGGAATGATGACCGGTGCTTTGATCTTGGATAGTATGATTAAAGCAGGGATAGTTCGTAACGGAATGGTCGTCTCGGGTGAGTGCATTACGCCTATCGCAGAGACTGCCATAAAAGAAATTAAAGAGGTCATTGATCCCCAATTTGCATCCCTTACCGTTGGAGATGCGGGGGGAGCATTCATTTTAGATAAGTCTGACGACCCAAGGGTCGGTATTGAACATATCGAGATGATGACGTGGGCAGAATACGCAGATTTATGCTTTGGAATGCCCAGTGATAAAAATGCCGGAGTAGCAATGTATACAGACGCCAAAGGCATTCATGAGGCCGCTCTCCAGAGATTACCTAAATATGTGGGAAAGATGCTGGAGAAATCGGGTATAAGCATAGAAGATGTGGATTTTTTTATTCCGCATCAGACATCGGTAAAAGCTATTAAAAAAGCCTCAGAACTTACGGGTCTTTTTTTCCCCGGTAAAAAAATCCCAAAATTTTTAATATCCGTTGATGAATACGGAAATACAGCCTCTACTGCGATAGTTTTGGCGTATTATAAAGCCCTACAAGAGGAAAGAATAAAAGTGGGGCAGAGGGTGGTTTTTATGGTCATCGCCTCTGGATTAGTCATTGGATTCATAGTTTTTCGTTCAGGAAAATTAAAATTAAATGGGAGAAAATAGAAGATGGGGGTAAAAATAAAGAACACATCTATGATAATAGGGGGCAAAGAGGAAAGTTCAATAGACATTGCATCTGCTGCTGCTTCCGATTGCCTCGAAAGATCTGATATAGACAAACGAGATGTACGTTTCTTATTAAATATAGGTATTCATAGGGACAAAAATATAGTTGAACCCGCAGTTGCTTCGCTTATTCAAAAAAAAGCAGGGTTAAATTTAAATCCTAGAAGTAGGCAAATGAAATTGGGGCATGGAACCCTTTCATTTGATGTTCTTCATGGAAAATGCGGGTTTATATATGCAGTTCAAATTATTGATGGATTTTTTAAATCAGGAATCTGTGATAATGCCATCATAGTCTCCAGTGACGTGCACCCGTCAGGTAGGAATGAACCAGGCTTTCCCTACACACCTTCTGGAGGTGCAATGCTTTTAGAAAAGTGTCCCGATGATAAAGGCTTTAAAAACTTTATGTTTCAGACTTCAAGGGAAGGATCTGAAGGTTTACAACAGTACGTTGATACAATGGCCTATGGCAGTAATGTCCGAAAAAAAATGACAATAGAATTCGAGGACGATTATGAAAGCCGGTTAAAAACGTTTACATTAGAATGCATGAGACAATACATAGATAAGTTTAAAGTCAATCTTTTAAACATAAATCATATCATTACATCTACAATCTCCAATCTTTGGGGTGAAAAAATCGTGAACGCCTTGGGATTTAAAGACAATAAGACTTTGCAATGGTTCAGGGATACTCTAATTGAATATCTATTCAAACTTTCAAGACCCAGGTACTACATTAGTTCTTTTATATCAAAAATACTGGGAACAGAAATTTCAAATGCTCTTGTATTGGGGGTTAAGAGTAACCCATTAGTGGATATTTGGGAGGAGTTCGGAGATACTAATACTAGTGCGCCGATAATCGCATACCATAAGGTGAATCAAATGAGCCCTCTGCAAAAAGGGGACCAAATACTATTTATAAGTAGTTCCTCAGGGCTCTCGTTTGCGTGCGCAGTCTACGAACAATGAGTTGAATAAAATGAGTAAAGATATATCTTCACAAAGCGAAAAGTTTAGTCGCGATGAGTTTAAGGAAATTTATCCGTTTGAAAGCCATTATATAGAGATTAGCGGCCATCAAATGCATTACATAGAGGAAGGGGATGGAGAAATTCTCTTGATGGTTCACGGAAATCCTACTTGGTCTTTTTACTATAGAAGAATGATTGATCATTTTAAAAAGAATTATAGGGTGATCGCGCCTGACCATATAGGATATGGGTATTCTGAAAAGCCTACGGATTACAATTATACTTTAGGAAACCAGATAAAGAATCTTGAGGAATTCATTGAAAAGCGGGCTTTAAAGAATATCACATTAGTTATGCATGATTGGGGAGGCGCATTTGCCATGGGCTATGCTGTGCGCCACGCCGAAAATGTTAAAAGGTTGGTTTTCCTTAATACCGGAGCTTTTACAATACCCGAAGAAATTCTTGATAATAAGCCGTGGCAATTAATGATGGTAAGGACACCCCTTTTAGGAAAAATATTAGTGCGCGGGTTCAACGCATTTAGCAAATTTGCTATTTTTTTAGCCATTAAGGACAAAGAAAGACGGACAAAACAGGTTAAAGCGGGTTATTTAGCTCCATATGACAGCTGGAAGCATCGAGTTGCCGTTTTGAAAGCCGTCGAGGACATTCCATTTAATGAGGATGACCCTGCCTACGAAGAATTGAAATATATAGAGGAACGCTTAGATAAATTCAAGGAAACTCCAAAAATATTCTTCTGGGGAGAGAAAGATTTTGTTTTCAATAATATTGTGTTAGATAAATGGCTTGAGTTTTATCCTGATGCAGAAGCACATAAGTTTCCCAATGCAGGGCATTATGTTTTGGAAGATGCATACCCTACTATTATACCAGAAGTGGATAATTTTTTGAAACAAAATCCAATATAAAAAAACGAGATGAATAATAATGGACCAAGGCTATGATAAAATTAAACGGGATAAAGAGGATGTCGCTGAAAAGAGTGATACAAATTACAATATGTTTGCCATTTATCTCTCAGATGCGGTTGAGAAGTATACCCATAAATTGGGGACAGTATTTCCATATTGCCAAGATGAGCACGGAAGGACTGCCTACACTCATTTAACTTATGAACAAATGGATAAAGAAAGTAATAGATATGCTCACGGTCTTGTGGAGAGGGGAGTTGAGCCAGGATCGCGAGTTTTGTTGTTAGTGCCTCCTTGCTTGGAATTTACCGTTTTATTCGCCTCTCTTTTCAAAATTGGGGCAATTCCCGTTCTAATCGATCCGGGGATGGGAATATTTCCTATGTTAAAAAGTATACAGACAGTAAAACCGGATGCATTTATTGGAATACCATTAGCCCATGTTGCACGAACTTTCTTCCGCAAGTATTTTAATTCGGTAAAGTTATCGGTGACCATTGGAAGAAGATGGTTATGGCGTGGACCTAAATTAGAAGATCTTCGTTCTGATAACATTGGACCCTATCCTACTTATAAAGCAAAAAAAGACGAAACATCGGGTATTTTTTTTACAACAGGTAGTACAGGAATTCCGAAGGGCGTAGTATATACCCATAAGATGATTAAGGCTTTAGCAGAAAGACTTCAAGATTTCTTTAATTTAGGAGAATATTCGATTGATATGCCAGCATTTCCTCCCTTTGCACTTTTCTGTATGGCCTTTGGAGGCACGAGTGTGATTCCAGAGATGGATCCTAGCGAACCAGCAAAAGCAGACCCCGAGAAATTAGTAACAACTATAAAAGACTATGGGGTTAACGTGAGCTATGGTTCTCCATCGATATGGACGCGAGTATGTAATTATTGTGAAAAAAATGACATTAAGCTCCCTAGCTTGAACCATTTAATGATGTTTGGAGCTCCTGTTCCTTTTACTACCTTGAAAATCTTTCAAAATATTATGCCTAATGGCGAGACTTACACTCCCTATGGAGCAACTGAATCCCTTTTTGTTACAAATATAACGGGCTCAGAAGTATGTGCGGAAACGGCAAGTCTGACTAAACAGGGCTACGGGGTATGCGTGGGGTATGTTGTTCCTGGAATGGAATTAAGAATAATTCAAATCACCGACGATGTTATTAATCTCAATAATAAGGATATTGGATCATTGACAGTACCCCAAGGTGAAGTTGGGGAAATAATTGTCAGAGGGCCCTATGTAACTGAAGAATATTTTGGAATGCCTGAGAAGACAAAACGCGCAAAAATTTATGATGGCGATACCGTATGGCACCGTATGGGGGATTTAGGTTATCTTGATGAAAAGGAGCGGTTATGGTATTGCGGACGTAAATCACATAGAATGAGGCGTAAAGGGACTAATTATTATCCCGTAAAGGTAGAAGCCCACTTTAACCAATTAGAATGGGTTAACAGAACCGCAATGGTTGGTATTCCTAGTAGAGAATATGGACAATTTATGGTAATAATAATTGAACTAATTAAAGAAAATCTCCCGAGACCCCTCAAGAGAGATAAAAGCAGAAAATCATTTCTAATCGATTATGCGAGAGAAAGAGACCAGCCCGTTGATGCTATTCTCTTTAAGAAAAATATACCCGTAGACATAAGACATAACGCAAAGATCAAAAGGGATGTATTAGCTGAATGGGCAGAAAAAGAATTAGAGGGATATTTTAGATAATGAAAGTACTGGTGACTGGCGGCGGGGGCTTTTTAGGAAGATATATTGTCGAAAGACTGTTAGAACGCGGAGATGAGGTGAGTATTTTTTGTAGGGGGGCGTATCCCGAGATTGAAAAATTAGGTGTAGAAGTCATTCGTGGTAATTTAAAAAATAGAAAACAAGTTATCAATGCGATCAAAGGGAATAAGATTGTTTTTCACGTTGCCTCCAAAATCGATATGTTTGGAAAGTATAAAGATTTCTATGAAATCAATGTACGCGGCACTAAAAACGTAATAGATGGTTGCATTCAAGGGAATGTTTCTAAACTCATTTATACGAGTTCCGCGAGTGTAGTATTTGATTGTGAGGATTTAGAAGGGGTTGATGAGTCCACCCCGTATCCAGAAAAATATCTCGCACCCTATCCCAAGACCAAAAAATTGGCAGAACAACTAATTATGAAGGCAAATGGAATCAAGGGGTTAGAAACAACCATCTTGCGGCCGCATCTAATCTGGGGCCCCAGAGACCCATCATTGGCACCCAGATTAATAGAGATTGGAAAAGAAGGGCGGCTGCCACTTATTGGCCCTGGAGATAATAAAGTGGATCTAACCTATGTAGAAAACGTTGCGGATGCCCATATTTTAGCCGCAGAATCCTCAAAAGCTGCGGGACAAATATATTTTATTGGTCAAGACGAGCCAGTAGTACCATGGGAATTTTTGCAGGAACTTTTTTCCAGATTAGGTATCCCTCCGATTACTTTAAGGCTTCCTTATAAATTGGTTTATTTAGGAGGTGCCCTAATTGAAATCTTATTTAAGTTTTTTGGAATAAAAAATCGAGAGCCCCTCCTTACCCGGTTTCTTGCTTCTGAGCTAGCTAAGTCCCATTATTTTGATATTTCTAAGGCACGAAAGGAACTGGGATACGAGCCTAAGGTTAGTTTACAAGAAGGATTAAACGAATATGTAAAATACTATAAAGATCAAGAAAAAAGTAATAATACTGCTAAATAAGAAAGCCTTTTTCATAGATCTATTTGACTTCTAACAAAGAATAATCTATATAACTAAGAATTATCTATATAACTAAGAATAATTTAGTAAATATTTATGTTCTTGAATGGCACACACCATTCCTTTAATGAGGTTCTCACTTTTATAACCCCACATCATCAGAAAACATATTTGATTTTTCATTCCACAAACGGGTTGCTGCCTAATTCAGTAATCTCGTTGGAAATTCGTGTCATTTCTTTTTGAAACTTCTGCCCTTCTGCTGCGGAACAATAAAACATTTGAACCCGTGCTGGTGAGAGACCTATTGACTTTAATATCTCTCTAACATAGCTCACGTTTTTCCTTGCAATCAGATTTCCCGATTCAAAATCACATTCTCCGGGATATCATCCGGCAACAATAATTGCGTCTGCTCCTTTGCCAATTGCCCGCATCATTAAGCTCGATGTGACTCGTCCCGTGCATTTCACCCTGATTGGTCGTATCGAGGTAGGATATTCCGCGCGCATAGTTCCTGCCATATCTCCTGCCCCATAGCCTCACTTCCAACAGAGAAAAGCCAAGATCTTCATATTATCTTCACTCATTTTTATCCCCTCTATAACTCCTCTAACATCGCATCGATTTGTTCTTCATATTTAAGTTCTTCATAATACTTCAGCCTAATTGCCTCAGAAGGACAATTTGCCAAACAACTACCGCATCCCCTACATAAAATCTCATCGACTTCAGCACCGTCGTCTTCTAATTTGATTGCATTGTATGAACAATTTAATTCACATAATCCGCATTTGGCACATCGTTCCTTATCGACTTCGGCACGAATGAGTTTAATTTCAAATTTATCTTTACTCAATAATCGAGCTACGGACGAGGCTGCACCTCTTCCTTGTGATATTGCCTCATCAATCGCCTTAGGTCCTTGACTGGCTCCAGCTAGTACGATGCCTGGAATCTTTGTATCAATAGGGCTTAATCTCGAATGAAATTCTTTATAAAACCCATCTTGACTTATTTCTAATTTTAGCATTTTGGTAATCTTTTCAATTCCCTTTGGAGGCTCCATGGCGCACGATAAAACAACTAAATCAAATTCTTTCTCTTGTAATCCAATAGAATCTCTCAAGGTATTTTGTAAGAGTACTTTTACGTTATGGGTCTCAGGGTCTTCTTGGACTCTACTCACGTTTGTTCTAATATACTTTATTCCCCCTTTTCGAGAATCAGTATAATATTCCTCATAATCTTTCCCGGCTGCCCTAATATCCATATAGGCGACAGTGATATCTGCCTTGGGATTATGTTGCTTAATCAGTTTTGAATTCTTTATAGTAGTCATACAACAGACACCTGAGCTACAATGCGAATTTTTATTTAAATCCCGAGATCCAACACATTGAATAAATAAAATCTTCTCTGGTGTTTCATTATCAGACGGCCTCACAAGCTGACTAAAGGTCGGACCATTAGGATTTAATATTCTTTCCAGTTGGAGTTGGGTAATTACATTGGGATACTTATTATATCCTAAATATCCCGTTGGTGGTTCGTATTCATCCCAACCCGTTGCAACAATAATAGCGCCTACTCGTAGATTTAAAACTTCATCTTCTTGATCGAAATCAATCGCATCTACTTCGCAGACCTTTTCACATAAACCGCATTTGATGCATTTTTCCATATCAATTTGCGCAACTAAAGGAACAGCTTGACTAAATGACGTATATATTGCAGAGCGAGGGCTCAATCCTTCATCGAATTCACTGGCAGTGATAGTAGGGCAAACGTCCTCACATGCACCGCATCCATTACAATCATTAGTGGTATATCTCGCCTTTTTCTTGATTTTTACCTTGAAATTTCCCACGAATCCATCTACATTCTCTACCTCACTATATGTATGAATATTAAGCCCTTCTGTTCTTGCAGCCTCAAGCATTACCGGTCCGAGAATTCATATTGAACAATCGTCTGTGGGAAATGTACGGTCAAGTTGTGCCATTTTTCCGCCTATTGTGGGGGATTTTTCAACTAAATGCACCTCGTATCCTTCCTCGGCTAGATCAATCCCAGCAGTTAATCCTGCAACGCCTCCGCCAATAATTAACACTTTCTCTTCAAGTTCTACCTCTCGTATTCCTACGGGTTGTAGTAAATTCGCTCTCGCAACCCCAGATTTAATCATATCTTCAGCGACCCTTTGTGCACCTTCTCTATCTTCTCTATGGACAAAACTACAATGCTCCCGAATATTAACAAATTCCAAATAAGATGGGTCCATGTCCATCGATTTTAAAACACTTTCAAACACCGGCTCGTGGGTTTTCGGAGTTCATGATGCTACTACCAATCTATTAGCGTTATGTTCTTTCATGTTCTCTTTAATGAATTCAGCTCCCCCTTCCGTGCACAAAGAAATATATTCTTTTGCGGCAACGACGTTCGGTAATGTCTTTGAGAATTCTGCGAGTTTGGGACAGTCAACTATCTCGGAAATATTAATTCCTCAACGACAGACAGCAACGAAATGTCTCACGTCTTCATTTTCATTGTTTTCAACCATTGCATATCATTCCTTTTCTTAATTTATGGGATTACCTCCACATAATTCCATTATTATATTATTGTAATGTAATATTAAATGTTATAAAAAGTAAAGTGAAAAAAGTAAGATAATTTTAATGATTTAGAAACATAAAAAAGAATTATTAATTCTTTCTTTTCAATAAATCCTTATTTTATAAGGAAATTAGGGGATTAATTTGAGCGTTCATATTTTGAATTTCCTCCCGCGAGGCTTTTGGAAATTCGCTAGCTGAATATTTTTTATTCTTATGGTATGCAAATATAATTCCTCTGGAAGAGTTTACAATTGCTCCCAGTCCGTGAGAATTAAAGCCGTATTTTATATCCTCTGCTGTTGCACCTTGAGCTCCGTATCCAGGTAATAGAAAGTATGATTTATTTGCGATGTTTCGAATCGTTTTTAATTGTTCAGGATATGTTGCTCCAACTACAATCCCTAAGTTGTGATATCCTTGGAATTCTTCAAGATCATCAGACCAATCTTGTACTAATTTTGCCATTTGGATATAATTTCGTTCCAATGTTATCGAATTAAGATTCAATTTCGATTTACTATCCGAGATCTCGCTCATTTTCACGCTAAATAAATCTTGAAACTCTTTACTACTTAAATTAGATGTTTTAACGAGTATAAATGTTCCTCTATCATTGTATTTAAGAAAGGGTTGCACGCCGTCAGAACCAAAGTACGCATTTACAGTGACTGCATCTGCATTGTAGACTTTAAAACTAGCATAGGCATATGCTTCAGATGTAGAACCTATATCGTTCCTTTTAGAATCCAAGAGAACCAACAAGTCTTTCTTATGGGCATAGTTAATCGTCTCTTTTAATGCATCTAAGGCGTCATATCGCTCATAAAACGCAATATTAGGCTTAATAATGGGTACTAAATCAAAGGTATTATCGATTAACGCTTTATTAAATTCCAAAATAATCTCATTTGGATCCGATAGTTCTTCCTTTAGATATTCGGGAATTTGTCCTTCTTCACCCATTCGGGGGTCAAGACCCATACATACTACACTTTTCTTTTCTTTAACCGCACGGATCAGATCTTGGATAAAATTCATTTCTCTTGGTTATATTACTTTCTATTTCTATTTTTAATTTTAATTTTAATTTTAGAAACCTCTGATAAAAGATTACTAGTTGCAACCGTTATCTGTTCTTCTGAAACCATATCTTTAATAGTCACTTTATTCTCTTCCATTTCATTTGGCCCGATGATGAGAGTAATCCCAACACCTAAGTCATTTGCTTTACTTAACTGATTTCCGAGGTTATCGAACTTATAATCAATTAAACACGAAATCTTCTTATCTCTAATATTGCGAGCAAGGTTAAATACATAGGGGGCTACTTTTCTATCAATTGTAGCAATATAAATCACATCAGAATAGTCTGGGTCCTCTATATTGTTGGGAATTAAATTATATGTTCGAAGGAAGAGTTCTAGCATTAAAACACCCATTCCAAAGCCTATCCCGGAAATCTGTTTATCTGAAAATATAGAAAGTAAATCATCATACCGTCCTCCACCGAAAATCGCTCGAATGTTTTCTTTTCCCGTGTCAAAGACTTCAAAGACTGTTCCCGTGTAATAATCGAGCCCCCGCACGATTCCCGAAGAGAAGGAACAATATTTCTGGATCTTTGCATCTTGAATTAATTCTTCGAGAGATTTTAAGTCCCTATACCCTTGGCACTCATAAAATGCATCCGGAATGTCCTCAAAATTCTCAAGAAGTTCATCAAGATCATCCGCATCCCGTAATTTATAAATTGATTGGATTATGAATTCATTTTGAAACGTATCCCTAACAAATTTTTCGAATTCTTCCTCTTCCATCTTATCCGATTTATCTAATACATTATAAACGGTGGAATATTTCTTTTCTGGAATATCGATAATAAACTCACAAATCGCATCGATAAATCGCCTATTGTTGAAAATTATTTGGAACTGCTCTGAAGTGGCTCCAAAACCGGTTAATATATCGATTATGATCTCAAATATTTCCAGCTCCGCGTAGAGAGTATCTTCGCCCAGAATGTCTATATTATACTGAAGAAACTCCCTTCGGCGTCCTTTTTGGGGCTGTTCATATCTATAACATCTCGGAATAGAATACCAACGAATGGGTTTTTTAAGTTCTTGCTCCTTTTTTGCAACCATCCGTGCTAAAGTGGGAGTAATTTCAGGTCGTAAAATTAACCTTTCCCCTTTCTTCTTTTCCACAATAAATGATTGTTCATTAACAAGCTCCGAGGATGTCTTTGCTTCATAAATCTCAATGGGTTCGAGAAGCGGCGTATCATATTCATGATACGAGTAGAGTTCAGAGATTTCCTTCAACCCATCTATTAAAAATTTTATTACCCGCATGTCAGAGGGAAATACATCATCCATTCCTTTTAAGGGGTCTCTAGTAAACATAGCATTTAAAACTCTTTTAATAGTATTTTAACATAGTTAATTAATTGTTTAATAAAACTAATAATAAAAATCAAAAAACCTTTTCTATCAATGAAAATAATAAAAAGTTAAAAATTATTGAGTTTAAAACATTAATCAATTATAATTAGATTAAAGGATAAAATTAATTTGAATTTGGAAATTTGGTTTAGTATAGAATACAAATCTATTTTTTTTTAATGAAGATGGTTAATAATGAAAGTTCTAGCTGAATTACAATATGAACCCCAAGAAATGGAACGGGGATATGCAAACAGAACGCTTTACTTAAACTTGACTACCAATGAGATAAAGATTAAGCCAGTCACATACGAAATGAAGGAAAAATTCATTGGTGGCAAGGGATTCGATCTCTGGTTGATGTGGAATTCACTCCATAAGGACAAAATAGTTAAATGGAATGACCCTGAAAATGAAATATGTATTGCTAGTGGCCCTTTGGGGGCGAGTACCTATTACCCTGGCGCCGGCAAGTCAATCGTTACGACTATTTCACCTCTTACCGGAATAATAATTGATAGTAATGTTGGAGGGTATTTCGGTCCATACCTTAAATTTTCGGGGTTTGACGCCCTTGAAATCAAAGGAAAGGCGAAAAAGGAGGTTGTTCTCTTCATAAATGGCCAAGAAAACTTTATTAGATTAGAAGAGATCGAGGAATCGGACAATATTCCCGAATATTCTCATTCACTTACGCAAAAACTAACCCGAAAGTACGCTAAAGACTCCAGTAAAAAAGATTTCCAGCGAGTTTCCGTGGTGAGTACGGGGCCCGCAGCAAAACATACCAGATGGGGGATGCTGAACTTCTCTTGGTATAGTCGTCGAAGAGAATGGGCATCTTGTAAACAAGCAGGAAGGGGGGGATGCGGAACGGTATTTGCCGATAAAAACTTAAAAGCGTTAGTATGTCGTTCTCCAAAGATTAACGCGCGGAAAAACAACCCCGCTGATCTTGAAACTGTAAGAGAAATAGGAAGAAAACATCACAAAGAAATAGTAGAATTAGACCCTACACATAACCAAATGCGGGAAGTAGGGACCGGATATTTACCAGATATAATGAATTCCACAGATTTGCTCCCAACACGAAATTTTAGGTTCGGGCATCATCCCAATATATCAGACAAAAATATTCCATTTAAACGCCAGGTTTGGGCAGACCTCTTCGCAGAAGATAGCGGAAGTGGTGCCGATGGCTGCTGGATGGGATGTACCGTGAGTTGCTCCCATTATAAATCGGGATATACCGTAAAAACTGGACCTTTTAAGGGTGAAGAGGTAATCGTTGATGGTCCAGAATATGAAACAATAGCGGGATGTGGCTCTAACTGGGGAGTATGGGATCCTGAATGGATCCTTGAAGCGAATTTCTACTGCGATACATACGGATTGGACACAATCAGCGTAGGAACTGGTATTGCGTTTGTAATGGAGTGTTACGAAGAAGGGATTTTAAACAAAGAAATTACTGACGGCTTGGAACTAAAATTCGGTAATGCAAAAGCGGGAATTGAATTAATCCATCAAATGGCAAGAGGTGAAGGCCTTGGAGCCGTTGTTGGAAAAGGAATTAGAAAAATGAAAGAACTTTTTACAAAAGAATATGGTGCCGATCCCCAATTTCTTCAAGATATCGGAATGGAACATAAAGGATTAGAGTTTTCTGAGTATGTTACTAAAGAATCCTTGACTCAGCAAGGAGGATATGGATTGACTAATAAGGGGCCTCAACACGACGAAGCTTGGCTCATTTTTGAAGATGTAGTGCGTGGTTCTATACCATCCTTCCAAGATAAAGCTGCTGCGTTAACATGGTTCCCTTACTTTCGAACATGGTTTTCCCTTCAAGGGCTTTGCAAACTGCCTTGGAATGATGTAGTTGCGGAAAAGAACTATGACCTTCCCATTAAAGATCTTGATACGGGAGAGTTAATCCAAGCGAAGATACCTTATCATGTAAAATGGTATGCGAAATATTTTTCCGCCGTCACTGGTAAAGATTCAAGCCCTGACGATATAGTTCGGGATTCCGAGCGTGTATATACCTTCCAGCGCATTTTCAACATTCGACAAGGAAAAGGACTACGAAAACATGATTCAAATCTACCTTATAGGGCAATGGGACCAGTCACCAAAGTAGAATATGAAAGTCGGCAAGAACGCTATGATGAGCAGTTAAAGAATGAGATTGGTGTAGATCCCGAGGGAAAATCAACGGAAGAAAAATTACAGATAACCCGGGAATATCGAGAGAAACAATACAAATTGCTCCAAGACGCCGTATATAAAGAACGCCATTGGACCCAATTGGGATGTCCTAAAATAGAATTAGTTAAAGATTTAGGCATTGATTATGATGAGGTAATTGAATATATTAAACCATATCAATAATTTTTTTAAATCTTATAGCTCTTTTATCCATACATGATAGTTAAATAAGCGTTTTTTGGCTCCGTATTGCTAAAATTAAGATATCTTAAGAAAGATTTAAATAACACATATCATATTAAAATTAAGAGAATTAATAAAAATTAAAAAAAGAGAAATTAATGAAATATGATGAAAATAAGTGGAGAGCATAAGGTTATATTTAACGGACCATTTTACACGGGCTTTATTATAGATACTTCTAATTTAATGAATCGAGGGTATTCATTGGTTCAGAAAAGTGTATTAAATAGATTAAAACAAAAAAATCAAAGCGGATGGTTTATTGAGGGCGGCCAAGAGTCTGGTTTGCTATGGGATATTGAATATACCTCAATGTACGGTGGAACTCCGATGATCCCTCCCACTTTCATGGCAAAAAAGGCGAATTTGAATGATAAGGAGATAGAATTTGAGGGGTCGATATTTACCATCAAAAAGATTTTTTT
>CAZDJH010000054.1:0-8894 GCA_964505645.1 uncultured archaeon
CAACGCTTAGCGGACTCGTAGGAATCCCCGTCCTTTAGGGCGGGGAGACTTCAACGATTAATTTGTTATAAAATGGATTGCTTTAAGTAAAATAATAATAAAAAAAAATTTAAAAATAGCGAAATTCTATTGCTTCTTCTTTTGTTTCCTTGCCTGACGCTTCTTCTCTTGAGTTTTCTTGAAAAATTCCATAAAAATTTTAAATGGCTCCTTAGACGCAAAGTCTGCGGCAAAAGCATCGCCTTCCGCTTGAAAACCTTGTTGGCTTACATATGTACCCATTTGAATTAATCTTTTCGCCAATCCAATCGCTCTTCCTGAATTTTTAATCATTCGATTAGCAACTTCCTTCACCTTATCATCCAGTTCCTCAAGGGGAACTACATGATTCACTAACCCAATTTCTTTTGCTTCCTGCACATCAAATATTCGTGCAGTATATATCAATTCCTTAGCCTTTAAGGGGCCAACTAAACGGGTTAAACGCTGTGTTCCGCCACCGCAAGGCGTTAGACCATATTTGGTTTCTATTTGTCCGAATCGTGCATTATCTGCTGCGATAATTATATCCGCACATAACATTAACTCAAACCCCGCTGTAAGGTTCAGTCCTTTAATAGCCGCGATTACTGGAACCGGTAAATTCTCGAACTTTTCAAACACAAGTTGGGAATTAATGGATGCTTGACGCGCTGTAGCCTCTCGAAGCGTATTAAACCATGCTAAGTCCGCACCCGAACAAAACATATCATCTTGCGTTGTACCATAGACAACTACACGTACCTCATCCAAGTTTCCTTCTACATCATTTTCCAAGATCTCATATAATTCTTCTCCGACCTTATCGCTAAATGCATTCTTCTTATCGGGTCGGTTTAATAAAATCCAGAAGATATGATCTTCTAATTTCGTCTTCCAATATTTATTATCTGTCATAAGTATTCAACTCATAATTAATTGGTTCTCTTTTGATTTTATAATGAATGAAAAAAAATAAAGTATAGTTTTAAAAGAAATCCTTTTTTTTATAATAATACTTAAGGATATTCTAAAATTAAGATTCTAAAGAATGGAAAAAATATCATGGAGTATATAATAATTGAGAATGACGATATAGGAGAAGTCAGAGCAAGATTATTAAAGGACAAAAACCCTAAGACTTGTGAGGCAATTTGGGATGCATTACCACTTGAAGTAGAGCTTTCTCGATGGGGAGAAGAGCTCTATGGGAGGATTCCCCTAGATATTAATGAGGAAGACTCTCAACTTGAATGTGAGGTGGGGGATATTGGGTATTGGATGAGCGGAAACGGATTTTGTATCTTTTTCGGCAAAACCCCCGCAAGTACGAGCGATAAACCCAAAGCCGCCTCTGCCGTCAATATTTTCGCTAAAATTGAGGGTACTGATCCTAAAATCTTTGATCAATTTACCTCGTTTAGGGGAATTGTGAAAAAGGAGCAATAAGGTTTTTCATTCCTTTCTATTTTTTATTTTTAAATATTGATTTTACTAAAGAGTTATGAGAAAAAATCAACATGTGCGAGAAAGTATTAAGCTTTCTTGGAGCGAGCCATTATATTCGATTTGCTATCTTATAGGCCCTTGCTGTTGCTTCAACAATCGTTTCTGGTTTTCTTGCATCTCCGATTTTCTGGGACTCTATCCCAAGATCTTTGAGTTCCTCATAGAGCGCATCATTTGGCTTCACACCTGTCGCATAATAAATCGCATCAACATTGTCTAATACATGTCTATGGTCATTTGCATCGTTATATTGCACAGTATTGGGGCCTATTTCCATAACTTTAACGCTTGTTAGAATCTTAACGCCAAGCATATCGCATTTATCAAGCAAAGCCCATTTAGTAGATTTTCCCAGAGATTGTCCGGCTTTCGGAAGCATCTCTAAAACGGTGATCTTTTTATTTCCCTTATACATTTTCTCCAATGCTTTCTCGACTGTTAACCCATGATATTGCCGATAAAAGGTGAGAAATTTGAATACTTCCGGACGCATCGCTCCATATTCTGCTAAATATAGGGCCAATTCAATCCCCGTCGCACCCCCTCCTATGATCACACAGTTTTTTCCAATTGGTACTTTACCTGCCAATGCCTCATGGGCAGTATATACATTTTCTCCATCAATCCCCTTAATAGGGGGTTTTATGGGGTGAGCTCCGGTTGCGACTAACACACTGTCCGGATCAAATTCCTTGACCGTATCTATAGTTACTTTTGTATTTAGGTTGAGATCAATCTTGTATTTTCGGATACAATAGTTATAATCTTCGATAATCTTTTTAAAATCTTCCCTTCCAGGAGGTCTTGAAATGATATCCAAAAGTCCCCCTACATCAGCTTCTTGCTCAAACAAATGGACATCGTGCCCTCGAATGGCAGCCACCCTTGCAGCCTCCAGACCTGCGGGACCCGCACCAACGATCATCACCTTTTTCTTTTCTTTTAGTGGTTTTAAGCGCGTCTTTCGCTCATTTGCGGCTCGGGCATTCCGTAAACATGTTATAGACTTAAGATAAAAAACAGAGTCAAAACATCCTTGGTTACAGCCAACACAGTGCATGATGTCATGGAGATCTCCAGTATGCACCTTTTTAGGAAGCTCGGGGTCGGCAATTAAACCCCTTCCAATACAAATGGCGTCTGCCATATCCGCTTGAAGTGTTTTCTCTGCTAGATCGGGGTTTTGAAGCCTATTTGAAGCAAAAACAGGTACGGAAACAGATTTTTTGATATTTTCTGCGAGATACCTATAACATCCTTCGGGTACGTTTGAGATTAACTGCGGAACGCGCGCCTCATGCCAGCCTCCCGTTACATTGATATAATCGATTCCTGCCTCTTCATACGCCTTAGCTATAGGCGGTTTAATCTGATAGGTATTACTTTCTGGACCCATATAATCTTCCCCCGCCATTCGCATTCCGACAACATAATCATCTCCCACATATTCTTTAATCAATTTAATGGTTTCAACGGGGAAACGTAGTCTATTGTCCAATGATCCACCGTATTCGTCAGTTCTTTGATTCACCAATGGGGAAAGGAATTGGTCCATTAAATACCCGGCAGAGCCACATATTTCGACCGCATCAAATCCTGCTTTTTTAGCCCGGAGTGCTGCTTTAGCGAAGGCGGTTTGTTCTTGTTTTATTTCTTTATGAGTCATAGGTCTTGAAGTTGATTTGCTAAATCTGCTATATCTTTCAGAGGAGGAGATAGGTTGCTCCCCAATTAATTCTGGAAATGAATATCCTCCCGAATGATACAATTGAGCACACACTTTCGCCTCATTCCAGGCATCATGGACTTGAGTTGTAAAGTCGGTTAATTTAGGAATATATTTATCGAATTCAAGAGATATCATGAAAGGTCCGCCTTGCCCATAATTATCGACTGAACATCCCCCGACACAAATAAACCCGCATTCCCCTTTTGCTCGAGCCACGTAAAAATCAGCGAGCTCTTGAGTAGCGTAGCGATTATCCGCTAAATTCAAGTGCATAGCAGGCATTACGATACGGTTGGGTAAGGTCAACTTTCCCACTTTTAGGGGGGTAAACAATTTTAAATACTTCATATAATCTTACTCTTTTACCTAAATTTTATCATTTTTAATGCGAGAAAACTCACCCTTTAAGGGTCAGATGAATCGCATACTAGATTACTAATCTAAAGGACTGCTTGCTTTTAAATGCTTGCCATATGATATATTCTATATATTAAGTAATTTACCGGGTATTACCGAATGCAGGCTGCACTACAACTCACGGTCATAGGAAAGATTTTCAAACCGAATAAGGGAAAATTCGATGAGCGTTCCTTTAAGTTCAGTTTTAAATTTATATAAAAATGTAATTCCATCATGGTAATTAGTACAAATGAGCTTATCGGAAATAAGAATCGGATTGTTTTTTCTGGGGTGGCCGCATAAAAGTATCCGTTTTCTGCTTAAACTTATCAATCATATCTTCCATTTCCTCAATCTTTTTATCCAATTCTGAGTAATCCATATCGATATTTAAATAATCTTTTAATAATGTGACCAAGCTTTTTGATGCTCTGGGGTCTAAATTAATCATTTGAAGAGGCATGGTTTCCGATAAAAGGCATATTCCTGGAGCGTATCCATTATTTCCGGCCCATGCAGGGAGTATCCCGTTCGCTCCTGCTATTACACCTTTTTCCATTTTTTTAGTGTTTTCAAACTTTAAGAATTGATTAACAGTGTCCTCATCAGTCCCCGACACGTGAATCATTGATTCATTCTGATCTTCAGAAATCATCGCTCCCATACTAATATAAGATTTAATGTTTCCATTAGTTAATTCATCCAGTTTCTCACAAAATTTCTGGGAAAACTCAAATACACCTTCCGAAGATTTAGGTTGATAGTCAGCTGTTAATATAAGAAGATCTCCCTCTTGCCGAGCTTTATAATATAATTTTGCCATGGGAATCTCAAGAGACCCATCCTCTACCGAACTTTTGGGAGGAAAATCGAAGAATTGTATTTTTAAAAATAACTGGGAATCAATAGAGTCCCGAATGGCCGTTAACGCGATCTTCCCCACGAGCGCAATTCCAGGCCAACCTATTAGCACGATAGGATTATTTAACTCCTCTGGGTTAATCTCAAATTCTTGTAAAAAATTAATATACATTGTCTAATTGATAAATTTTTCATATCTCAAATAACTTTTGATATCTATAAATAAAAAGGGAATTTATGCAAGATTTTTACCAATAAAGAGATAAAGAGATAAAGAGACGTTTCAAATCCTAAACTCTAAAGATTCCCCACATTTCGGGCAAAAGTTCT
The DNA here is from genome assembly GCA_964505645.1 of uncultured archaeon. Classification (GTDB taxonomy): domain Archaea; phylum Asgardarchaeota; class Lokiarchaeia; order Sigyniarchaeales; family SOKP01; genus TEKIR-8. The sequence continues at coordinate 4,847 of CAZDJH010000054.1, forward strand.
TTTTTTGGGTGAGAAAAGCTCCGCAAAACGGGCAATACATACCCTCTTTCATTTGGAATGACCTTCGCTTCCGGCCCTCCGTGGTTTTTGGGAGATAATCTTGCGGTCGCGTTTTAATTTTATATTCCTCAAGATCATAGGCAAAACGTGATGTTAATAAGCAGATAAATAGTGGGGTAAATAATAATGCTCTCGCAATCGCATACACAAATCTATAAAGAATTAACATCCCGAAATTATTATTAGCAATCCAAGTAAAATATGTTACGTCATCAACATTCCATAATATATTCAAAATATTTGTATAGATCCCATCGAGAATCCAGTTTATTATAATTACCGGGATTAAATAAATCAATAGTCTCCTAAGGAAAGTACCAATCTTCCAGCTTTTTGAGATATAATTTTCTTCAAATTCAGGCATATTATATGTAAAAAGCAAGTAAATAAAAAAACCAAGCACTAAAATCAACCCAACTGACATAAGGGGACCCAGAATCAAGATAACTGGAATTAGCTTGTAGTTTAAGCTATGCTTCATATCATCGATTAAATCTGCTTGCTTTCCGGTAAATTTCTTATATAAGTGATACCCTATGAGTGCCATTCCAAACATCTGGAATGTAAAAAACATTGAATTCTCAATAATTACGTCAAGAAAAGTAAGCAAAAAATACTGCATGATTAAGTTCATATCTGATTGTGAGATCGTGGTAAAATCATACATAATGAAAGTTAAATCTTCTTCCAACTTTATAAGTTCATAATCTAAAAAATTTGTTAATATAACATTGAAAACTATTGGGATCACTGACGTAATAAATAAAGGTAAAACGATTATCAGATAATTATCTTTAAATAATATTAAGCCATCGATAATGATATCCGTAAAACTCTTTTTTCCCCTATGTCGGTTATAATAGCTCATATTTATCATTATAATTTTTTCAATTATTTATAATTTCTTGTTATCTTCCAATGAAATGCTCCTATTTCTGTTTCTATTGATCACAAAAAAAACCCACAAGTACATTTCCAAAAGTTTTGGATTATTATATTAAAAAAATTATTAATCGAGAATAGATTTTAAAAATGTGTTATAATCATCTTCTTTGGATTATTATATTAAAAAAATTATTAATCGAGAATAGATATTACTAAATAACTAATAACTAAATTAAAAAGTGACTTCATGACAGATATTTCTTTAGTGATTGTAAATTTAAACGGTATTTTTAGCATTATATATGTTTCTATTTCCTTAATTATCGCAATAAAGATGATTATAACACATTTTAAAACAAAGGAAACATTATTGTTGTTGGTCGGGTTAACTTGGGTGGGAATTGTGAGTCCCTGGTTTCCGAGCGTAATTTCCTTCTTAGTTTCGCTTATAAATGGTGTCGGAATTCCAGAAACGTTATATTATATAATTGGAAATGTCAGTGCTCCTTTTATTCTTATCGTTTGGATGATTGCCTTTACTGAGTTTTTTTATACAGACAAAAGGAACTTATTATTGGGGGGAAGTGTGATTTACGGGATAGTATTTGAAGTTGTTTTCTTTAGCCTTCTTGCTATGGGACCCCAATATATCGCGCACTTTAATCCCCCGATCGATGTAGAATATCAAGGGCTTTTTTTGATCTTTGCAGCTTCAATAATTTTAATTATGACCACAACGGGAATTATTTTTTCATATAAGTCAATAATTGTATTTGATCCCGAGACTAAGATTAAGGGCTATTTCCTTCTCGTTGCATTCATCTCGTACGCTATTGGTGCATTTTTAGACGCTGCGGTTGAAGGGGGGGGCTATACACTTCTAATCATTACTCGGTTGATTTTGATTTCGAGTGCAATTGAATGGTATATGGGATTTATGCTTCCCGAGAAGGTAAAAAACCTTTTAATAAAGGAAAAAGAAGCCTAATACCAATCTTATTTTCTCTTTCTTTTTATTACTTTTCACACTTTTTTCTTATTTGTTGTAACCAATCTATTTTTGTCAAGGTCAATCAGTAATTTTTGATCTCGTATTTATCATAAATAATTCAATTGATTATATATAAGCCAAGGTAAGCAACAACTCTTACAAATATTATTATATATACTAACATTAAAGTGATTATATGAATAGTTTTGAAAGAATTTGGGCCGCATTAAATTTAGAAGTACCTGACCGAGCTCCCATTCATACGATAAATATTGACGGAAATGTCGCCGATAAGATTTTAGGCACACAAGATCGAGGTGCGTTTGATGCCTTTGATAAGCTTTCTGAGCAATATCCAGATACATGGGTGGACAAAATCAATGCAATTTTTAATGATATAGAGATTGGGGTATTTGCGAAATGTGTGCGGGCGGGCTACGAAATAGGATTTGACGGCGTAGGAATCCAATATATACCCTTTATACTTGAGAGTAGAGAGGAAATGACAGATATATTTGGAAAGCGACACAAAGTACGGGATATTGATGGTAACCCGTATCCCGACTATTACGGCGGATATATTAAGGGTCGAAAGGACTGGGAGGAATGGAAAGAAAAACACGAAATCGATTTAGACGATGAATATAAGAAGGCAAAGAAGTTTTGGAAGGGCGTTGAACGAAAACTTCGCGATATTAAGGATCATATTTGTATAATCGCCCAGAATGCATTAACCTCTGTATTCCCACCAGTATGGCAAGGGATGGGAATGACCAACTTCGCTCGTGCGTTAAGGAACGATCCAGAACTAATCGAGGAGCGTTTTAGATTTACTACCGATTATACTTTAAAAACATTTAAGGCATATTCCGATTGCGGTGCAAAAATATTTTTGGAAGGAGGCGACATCGCTCATAGCCAAGGCCCGATGATCAACCCGAAATACTTCGAAAAATACTTGAAACCGCGCTACCAAGAGGTCGCGAAAGCAATTCACTCGTGGGGCGGAAAGTATATCTTACATACGGACGGTGACATCACCGACATGTTAGATTTCATTGTTGAATGCGGGTTTGACGGACTTCAGTGCTTGGAACCCCCCTTAGTAGATCCCAAATACGTAAAGGAGAAAGTGGGTGATAAAATATGCCTTTCGGGGAACATCGATACCCGCCATATTTTATTCGATGCTAAAAAGGAAGAGGTTGAAGATGCTGTAAAGGACGCTATCAAGGCTTTAGCCCCCAATGGAGGGTTTATGTTATCTCCGGCTAATTTTCATCCTGAAATCGCGGTAGAAAACTTAGAATGGATGATTGAAGCGGGAAAAAAATACGGAAGATACCCGATTGACTTGTAATTCTCTTTTTTTTTATTTCTTCTACGAAAAAATCAGTTAAATTTATTTTTTTATCCTTTTTAATGCGAGAAAACTCACCCCTTTAGGGGTCGATGAATCGCAAGTAAATTACTAATCTAAAGGACTGCTTGTTTTTAAATGCTTGCCATTCCATCTATTACGTAATTAACGAGTTCTCTGGGATGGGGAACCCGTGAATGCCCCAGACAGCCGAATGAAGTTAGTGTCGTAAAGACTTAGCCGAATGGTTGAAGCTACCCCATTTAAGGGGTGTATAATTCACTCGAGGAACTTCACCTTAAAAGAGCTTAGTTTTCCGCCCTTAAAGGTAACTTCTCGGTACGCACCCACTATTTTAGGCTTCTTATAATTTCCTAAACCTAATGCGGGTGTCTGTAAAATAAAGGGAGTGTTTTCTATGATCATTTTAGGAGATGCCCAGCGCTCGGAATAAATATCATAGTAAACCGCCGCAGGATTCTCAAGCCTTTTTAATACAAAAGGAGGTGCATCGTATACGGTAGAGCGTTCTTTAGTTTTTCCTAATCGAAATTCCTTTAAGAGATGAGTGTGACCGGCCAATGTTAGCAAAGTATTTTCCCTACAAAATTTAATCAGTTCCTCCCAGTTCGAGGAGATTGTCCCTCTCTTTACATTAAATGATTTATCAATTCGTCTGGAGTTATCTTCTTTGCCAAGTTTTTTAAGAAGGGACTCTTTGAAACCCTCGATCCTCTTCCGTACTTTAGGCT
>CAZDJH010000054.1:8904-13634 GCA_964505645.1 uncultured archaeon
TCTCGAAGACGCTTTCTAAAGTAGGTATATTCACCGATATTAATCGGTGGGGCATGCATAAATAATATTCGTTCCTTTTGAGAATTGACATCTACTTGAATAATGTTATTAAGGTATTTAATTTGGCTATCACTTAGCCCTGTTACGGAAGGATATCCCGCTAGCAAATCATTAAAGTTCCTAAATGAATCTGGTCCGGTATTTAAGAAAATTAATTCTACATCCCCTAAAATTATTGAAAAGTCTAATAAGGGGGTTATCTCTCTGAGATAGAATTTTAAAGCTACATTAGACTTACTTATGGAAGATATGGGCGAAGCAGAAAAAAATTTGTTGATTGCAGATGCCTCCGAAGAGGTCAATCCCATTTTCTTATACAATCCCGCCCATTTCATATCGTAATGGTGAGGTCTAAAGTCATGATTTCCCACGATCGAAAACAGTGGACATAAGAGCTCTTGCCCTTTAAGTACACCCTTGTAATTATTCTCGGATTTTATATTGAGAATGATATCTCGAAATACCTTCCAATTCGTCTGCCTAAATTTCAATTGGTCTAAATCACCAATATGCTCAGAATATTTGCTTTTTATTACATAATCTACTAAATCCCCCGTTAAGACGATAAAATCTAGTTCATTCGCTAGGATTTTTTTATTTGCAATCTGGATGAATTGCCTTAATTGATTGTTGGGGTTAATAAATCGTTTTTCTAGACTCTTTCTTAATATTTTTGCCTCTTGTTTTTCAGCTTTAATTTTATCAGATTCCCTCTTGAAGATTGTCTTAATTTTGCTTGTTAATTTTCCGAAAAAGTTCTCAATGTTATCAACTACATTGGTTGATTCCCATTCTGAAACTAATTCGAATATCTTATCGTTTCTCTCCGCAAGATGAAGATCTGTGATTTGAAGAAATGAAAAATTTTCCCAATTTTGTTTAGTTAAGACCAAAGAATGGTAATTGATGTGATTTCCGCATTGAATATCAAACATAATAAAATTTCTTCCCGAAAAGTAATCTTTCGCTTCATCTGAAAGAGAAACAGACATCTCCACACAAAAGTAGTGGTTTAAATGGTTGAATACACCCCATTCTCGTAAATAAGGTTGAGGAAAACAGTATTGATCGTCTAGAAAAGATAAATCATCAATATTCAATTCTGTCTGCCTTTCAATTTTAAAAATTGATGAATTTAAGTTATCCCCCCTATATCCTCTTGGTTGTAATTTATTCAATTTATCAGTGATATTCTTTTCCTTTTGAGACTTTTTTATAAATAAACCTTTGATTTTTTCCCAAATAGTTTGCGCTTTTTTACGTTCCTCTTCTAAGATCTGTCTAAGTTTCCATTTATATTCAATAATAGGTTGGATAAATAGATGATTTTCAAGAAAGATCCTCAATTTTGGTTTTTGTTCAATATTAGTTGTTATTAATAGCTTAAATTGAATTTCTTTCTCTTCCACTTCTGGAGAGGCTTGAATAAAAAAAGGATGTCCCAAATTGGGATTTATTACTCTTACTGTATGATAATCTCCTGGATTAGTTTGAGATATAGGATTCAAGGTAATAAATTTTTTTGAGTTTTTTTTTTATGTATTTTTTCTATTACCGCATATAAAAAAATGTGGTATTATATTTAAGAAATAGAACTTATTTTATGATTAATTCTTATAGAACTCCGGTTATTTGAAATAAAACAAATATGTATTGTCTAACCGTTTTATGATAATTCATTGGGACTTTAACAAGTCCCTTCTTAAGAGCTTAATTCTTTTCTTTAACTCCACCATTTCATCTTCTTTCTTTTCTAACTCTGTTTCATATTTTAAATTCTTATCCTTCACTTCTTGTAAATCGGTCAGGATTTTATCTTCAATCTGTTCTGCCTCTGCCCATTTTTTCTTTAAGGTCGTATTTTCTTCTTTTAACTCTTTTAATCTTTCTTCTCGGCCCTCAAGCATATTTCTAATATTTCCCAACTCTATCTCAAATTTTGCTTGCAATTCTCCAGACTTTTGTTGAGTTCTTTCAAGCTTTTTTTCTGCCCGTTCAATTACCTCTTGTTTTGAAAAGTTTTCTTGTTTCAATTTTTCATTTTCTAAGGTTAGGTTGTGTATCTGCTCTTCTTTTTCCTTCAATCCTTTTTCCTTTAGTTGTAGGGTCTCGATTTTCTGCTTCATTTCTCCCTTTTCTTTCTTTAGATTATCTATTACCCGCTGGAACTCGAATATCTCCTTCTCTTTTTCAGTTATGAGTTCATCCTTTTTGCCTACCAAGACCTTTAATTTATCAAACTTGCCCTTTTGAACGGAGTCTTCCTTCAAATATTGGATCTGCTCCTTTAAATCTTGAATTTTTTGTACCTTATCTTGTAATGTATTAGAAAGTGATTCTGTCTCATCAGATTTGGCTTCATAAACTTCTAAATCTTCCCTCAGCATTTCGAGTTGCTCTTCTTTTTTATTAAGGGATGAGTTCAATTCCTTAACTTGTTTTTGTAGATGTTGAGTTTCCGAATTTAGGCTTTGCACAGTTGCTTCTTTTTTTCTAATAATTTCTTCTAGATCTTTAATGGTTTGTTCTTTTTCCTCAAGTTTTTGATCCTTAGTTTCGCCATTTTGGGACATTTGTTGCATTTCGCTGATTTGTGACTCTAGGTTCTTTATGTAATCATTTTTTTCTTGAAGTAAACTCTCATCTTCAGTTGTCTTCTGATTTAGATCATGGAGGAGTTTGTTAATCTTATCGTTTTTTTCCTCCATTTTTTGGAGAAAATCCGTCTTTTCATTGATCAGACTTTCATTTTGCTCCTTCAATTCTTCATTTTTCTCCCTAAGTTTAGATAATTTTGAGTTTAATTTCTCATTCTGCTCCTTAAATAACTTGAATTGTTCTGCTATGCTTTGTTCCTCTTGAACTTCTGGAGTATCCTCTTCCTCCTCTTCCACCCACCCCATTGAAGTTAAGGCATCAACTATAGGGCTCTTTTCTTCTTCATTTTTAGAATTATTGGTATCTTCTTTCATATAAAAATCACATTTGAATCAAAGGATTAAAACATTATTGTTATATATATAATTAATATTCGTTCTAAAATTCTTTTCCCTTCTACCTATAATAAATTCAATTAACTTTAAATACATACTTTCGATCTACAAAGAATCTACCTATATAACCGGTGAGTAAGGCGATAAGCATGGAAATCTCAAGCGGTGTGTTTAAAAAGTTAGTCAAAAGAAATTGAACTCCAATATTCTCGATAGTAAATATGATACTTAAAATAAAATATTTTGAAAATTCAATTGAAGTATCTTTTAGTTGAATTTCCTTGCGTTTAAAAACAACAAATTTATCCAGCGAATATTTAGTAATATAAGTAATCCCAACGGCTAAAATTGAGCCAACTAATTCGGTCATATTATAGGGACTCTTAGCACAATATAATACCTCAATAAAATTTAATGTATTTATCCCACAGATTAATGCTGCTAAGAAGAGCTGATTTATCTTTTGTACCAAATAATTCAATCCAATCATCAATACCGCAAAGAATAAATATAGCGCCATCTGTATCTTTAAGTTACTCTGACGTTCTACGTTATTTTTCTCTTCATATTGAGCCATAAATAAATTAACCTTAAAATGGTATCCCGAAAATGGACTTATTTAAAATAGACTGTTATTTATCGTAATATGTAATAGATTTAGTGTTGAGACTAAATTTCAATTAAGAAAAATAATCAAATTAATATTAAAAAGATATTTATTTTTGGAATACCTATAATTTTTCCTTCCAAGAATCGTTTTCTGGGGCGTGTTGGTCTTTCCCAGAAGGGTTTAATTCATTTCCGTACTGGATTGGTTCATTAGAAGAGGCTTGTGAAGAAGGAGAGAGCATACCCATCATTTCTTTTGTCATACTTGTTGCTTTTTCTTTTCCTGTAATCTTTCTATAGACAATCCTAATTAACCATAATAATAGAGAGAAACCCAAGGAAAACAGAAAATAGAGCGCAAACCACCCGCGACCTAAAAATGGGATACTAATGGGTAATATTGCCGTATAAGGAGCATATATTATGCTTAATACTATAAAAATTCCTATAAAAAGGAAGCATCTACCGCATAGAGGTATAAATTGTCCTTTCATCATTTCTTTTGTTAACTCCATAGAATCTGCTTGGACTTCTTGCATCATTCGGGGATCTCCAATTGCTTGAGCATTTTTCAAACGTTCTTGGAGACTTTTGGCATTCTCTCGAAATTCTTTCATTTTTTCCCCAGTAAGTCCGAAGAAATGATTAAATAATAATCCAAGGGCAGTGCTTCCCAAACTAATAAACAAAATTTGAAGAATAATCATTACATGCGTCATTTCTAAATCACTATTTCTAGAAAGATTGTATAAAAATTAAATTTACTGACTATGATTTTATAATCTTACCACTTTCTGTTAGTTTTACTATAAATATAACATCCTTCCTAAAAAAGAACACGCAAGTGATAAATGAAAATTTGTTCATCCCCTTACAATTTATTCTTCTTGTTATTGGATATATTTACAAATTTCCTCTTAAGAAATTTCTAATATACTTCTCATATATCGTGGCCCACCTTGCTGCCATACTTGAAGTAATAGCACATCCTAACCTGCATCCTCTACAGAAATCAAAACTGTCATGCCGCGCCCTAATCGCCCCTAATTCTTTTATATTGATTATTTT
>CAZDJH010000055.1:0-13614 GCA_964505645.1 uncultured archaeon
AAAAAAATAATAGGAAAAAAATAATAGGAAAAAAATAATAGGAAAAAAATAATAGAAAAATAAAAATAGTGAAAGTATAATAGGACGCGTGGATTACATCATCCCAGGAGGCATGCCTCCCATACCGCCCATGCCTCCCATACCGCCCATACCGCCCATACCTCCTGCTCCTGGCGGCATTCCACCACCTGGACCTCCAGGGGGCATATCTGTCTTAGCACCTGCGATGACATCATCTATCCGGAGAATCATCGATGTCGCTTCGGTCGCCGATTTAATGGCTTGAATCTTGACTGACGTTGGTTCTACAACACCTACTGCCATCATATCTTCTTGGACTTCACCAGTCTCTAAATTGAATCCGGCAAATTTATTGCCTTTCTGGTGAGATGCCCGTAATTTCATAAGGATCTCGATTTGGTCGATCCCTGCGTTTTCGGCGAGCGTTTTTGGGATAATATCGAGGCTATCGGCAAAAATCTCAACTGCCAGCTGTTCCCGCCCTCCTAAAGTAGAGGCAAACTCGCGTAATTTGATCGCGGTCTCCAATTCTGGAGCTCCGCCACCGCCAACAAGCTTTTGATCCTCAACCACGTCTCGAACTACGCAAAGTGCATCATGAATCGCCCTGTCAACTTCATCTACGACTAAATCGGTACCGCCTCGGATTAAGATTACGACTGATTTGGGGTCCTTACATTCTTCGATAAAAATCCAAGATTCGCCCATCACCTTTCGTTCCTCAACTAATCCGGCTCCACCTAATAGTTCAGGGGTTACATCATCAAGGTCATTAAAGATTCGTCCGTTAGTTGCTTTCGAGAGCTTTTCGATGTCTGACTTCTTCACACGTCGCACCGCCATAATACCCTTCTGGGATAGGAAGTGCTGAGCCATATCATCGATTCCCTTTTGGCAAATAACCACGTTCGCACCGGATTGCTCTATTTTACCTACCATACGTCGCAACATGTTCTCCTCTTCGTCAAGGAACGCTTGAATCTGGTCGGGGCTGGTAATCTGAAGCTTGCTGTCGAATTCCGTCTTTTCTACTTCCAGTGCCGATTGAAGTAAGAGTATTTTGGCGTCTTTCATCGTTTTGGGCATACCAGGATTGATGACCTCCTTATCAAGGATAATACCTTTAATTAATTTGGTATCATCAATCATTTCTCCTTCCTTCTTTTGAATCTGTACTTTGTCAATATCGGCAACCCATTTGCCATCTTCGTCCTTCTCGGCAACGGATTTGATCGCATCAATGCATAAATCAGCCAGCATATCTCGACTCTCTGATACGATTTTTGACGACATGCAGGTCATAGCGGCGTTCTTAAGACCTTCATAATCATCAATACCGCTTTTAATAGACATTCCGTCAAGAATCTCAATGGCTTTATCTGAGGCTTTTCTGAACCCTTCTGTAATTACCGTTGGGTGAATCTGCTGTTCGAGGAGTTTTTCAGCGCGTTTCAAGAACTCACCGGCTAAAATAACGCTCGTAGTAGTGCCATCGCCCACTTCGCTATCTTGTGTTTTCGCGACTTCAACCATCATCTTCGCTGCGGGATGCTGTACATCAATCTCTTTAAGAATTGTCGCACCATCATTGGTGATAACGACATCGCCAAATTGATCGACTAACATTTTATCCATCCCGCGAGGTCCGAGTGATGTTCGAACTGCCTCGGCAATAACCTTCGCGGCAGAGATATTATTTTGCATGGCATCTTTCCCACGGGTCCTTTCGGTACCCTCTTTCATAATAAATATAGGACTTCCTGTTAAATTCGCTCCCATTGTAACTTAAACACCTTAATTATTAATTTTAAAATAAGTAATTAATGAAAAAATTAAAAGTTTGTGATTTGAACTTCTTTATAAGGAAGCTTTCAAAGCAAATAAAATACAGAAAAGTTCTTTTATGAAAATCTTCAAAATTCGACCCATTAGGTTATCTTATAATAAACTCAAAATAAAAAATCTAAGGATTTTGAAAAAATTAAACTTATATGAAAACAAGCTTATAAACTACTATATTTTAGCTGAACTCCAGAAACCAAGAACCGAATTTTCTCTAATTTTAGCATCCCAATTTATATTGGAATTAATGAGAGCATTATTTAATTCTTTCTTAACTCGTTCATAATCATTTTGAGAAAATTTATTCCCTATTAATTTAAGAATCTCCTCGACAATAACTGTCGCTCTGTCATCTGTTCTCCAATCATTTGTCGGAACACGAGATAAGAAATAAGAATCTGGTATATCTTCTCTATGGAACTGACCGGTTTTATAATCATCATGTGTTAGAGTACCCTGCAACCATCTCAAATAAAGGCGCTTTATCTTTTCTACATCCCTAAGTTCATAAATCTTATTGTTTAAACTCTCTTTCAAACTCTCTAAGTATTCAAATAATTTCCTTAAGCTAGTAATTTTACTGATTTCACTATAAACATTTGGGTCCTCAAAAACGCCTGTCAATTCGCTTAAACTTACCCTTTTACTGGCAGCAATTATACCTAACATAGCTAGAAAACCTACTCCATCAGTTCTGTGCTGAACACCATCCGATTCTACAGTCCAACTTTTTTCTTTTGAACTTTCATCATATTTAAACTTGAATTTTATGTTAAAATCATACTCCATAAGAGAGGGACTGAAAGGGGCGTGCCCAGAAGGGCTGAAAAGACTGTCTAGGGGAACTCCAGTTCTAATATTCAATGACTTATAATCTATATAACCAAGATCTATTAATTTTAAAAGAGCAACCTCTAACATGGCACCAGTGATCTTTTCACTTTTAGACTTTGAGCATCTGGGACAACCAAAACCAGATTGAAGATTAGAATATCTGATTAAATGCTCTTTCCCACAAATCTTACAAACATATGGTATATGCAGATAAGATGCTTGAGTACCCTTTAATTTACCTTTCGCTATCATCATAATCCAATCACCTATTCCAATTAAAGGTTTTAAATTTTGAAGCTGTGCAAGTTCGTTTATTCTATGCCACGATGTTTCTGATTCTCCAAATAACATATCAACAATAGTGGTAAGAATGAAATGAGAATAAATTGTTTGCGAAGGTTCAACCAACTTAAAGACATCCAATAAATTAGAAAAGAGATTCTTTGAAATATCAGGATGATTTTGGTAAATAAAAGGAAAAACTTCGTAGAAGAGCTCATTTTCCAAGAAATCTTTATCTAACAATAAATCTTTTAAGATCAAAGAATCAAGTTCTAATTTAAAAACTAGTAAATCTGTTTCTAGGTGAGATTCACCAAAAAAGAACATTACATAATCATCTATCTTTTGTAAAGTACTGGGGATAATTGAATTTTGCCTTTTAAAGCTATTTAAAGTTTCAGGAGTCAAGCCTATAAACATTCCCAGCAATTGAGCAGAAATTAAACCATTAGGTGCTAACTTAAAAGATTTCTTATCACCAAGAGCATATTCAACATAACGATCCAAAATATCTTGACAAGTGATTGTGTTGTAAGGGTATGGTAAATGCTGATTGGGATGAGCCTCTAGAAAATGAATAAGACCAGATTCAAAATCAATGAAGTGTTTTTTTAACTCTTTAAGAAAAACCCCAGGCTCCGTGAAAGGACCCATAAAAAGCCCTGAAGGTAGATGGCGACTTCCAAGCACTCTTTCAAATGAACTAATAAAAATCGTCCCAGAATAGAAATGATTAATATGTTTCTTCATACTTATTACATGCGATAAACTAATAGATCTATCACCCCGATTCCAAGAATAAAAAGTAGATTTATGAATACCAATAATAGTCGAAATTACAGATAAAGAAAGTCTAGGTAATTTATAAACATGAGAGTTATATATTTCTTTAGCTAGATTTTTTAATTTCTTAGAATACCCAAAAACATCCAAAGGAGTAAGCAAATCTCTTTCATATAATATGCATAAATGTCTAGCTATCTGGGATTCAAAATGTTTTACCGTAGTATAAAAAAAATGGGCAATATGTATTGCTGATTGTTTAGAAGATTTTGAACCTATAACTGGTGTATTGCTAGGAGTACCTTCAACGTCAAACCTCCATCCGGACTTGAAACCGAACCATTTTTCGAAAGAGGGCCACCAGTCGCTATGGGAATACACTTCTCTTCCCTTATAATCATGTTCATACTTAATCCCCCTTAGCTCTTTAAGAAGTGCAAATGCGGCGTCGGAAAGAAGAGCCTTTCCTTCAATATCTTCTTGATAAACTTCCCAATCGTCCCATGTGGGATTTGTTTCCGGATTGGTGCCGCTCGTTCTGAACACCACACGCCCATCCACCACGGATCGCTTCACGACGTAGTGCATAATGAGCCTACCAAAATTAACGGGGTGTCGGAATACGATGAGGTCACCGACATTAATATCGTTCAAATTGGGCTGGGTATCGACCAATATCTCATCATCCTTCTTGTAAACGGGAGTCAGTGAGTCGCTGATTAGCCTGGCGGCGACTAAGCGAGACTTGTAATTCTCCACTTGAAGCACCACACTAATCAATTCTCTTTCACCGCTAACTTTCTCGATGCTTTTCAAATATCTAAATGCCTTGGTCTCCGCGGGCACACCGTATTTATTTTGGACCAAAAGAGCTTGCAAGAATTTTCTTATTACAATTGGGTCTGTAATAACCGCCTCATTTTTCGTATTTGTCATCTCAAATTCCGATTGCAACGCCTTAGAATCCACTTCTTTAAGAAATCCGTATTCTTGTTTGTATTATCTTTCGGTTTTATACTTATAGTTATATAATGCTTTCGTATCCTCTTTTAATCCGTTATATACCTTGATTCGCACTTCCAACATATTGTTATAGAGAAATCAGCAACATCCGAAGGTCTTATTGAGCATTACCTCTTGCTCTTGGTTCGGATATACCCTCACTTTTAGTGCCCGAAGCATATACTATTATGATAACATCTCTTCTTTAAAAAGTTAAGGGGGGTAATGGTTTAAGATTTATGCGATTCATCACACACCTAAAGGTGTGTTGCCTTCTCGCATTACAAATGGTAAATATTTCTTTAAACTCAAAAATTTTATTTTTAATGCTGTTTTTATACTTAATAAGCTTATTAATTCATTTTAATAAAAACAAAATTTAAAGATTGATACCATTGCCGTTAGACGACCCATTTAAAAAGAAAATAGCACGTCACCATCTGCTTATGAAGAAAGTCTGCCGAAACTGTGGTTCTCTTAATCCAGTTAAGGCAAAGAAATGCCGAAGGTGCCATAGTAAAGATTTACGATTGAAGAAACGGGAGTTACCTAAATAAATCACGATATTTTTATTTTTTTGAAGCATTTTGTTAAGATGTTATGGCGTTTGAACAAAAAATTTATACTTAAGGATTGTTTTTTATATTTAATATAGCGAAAAATATAGCAGAAGAAAAATTATGCCGAAAGAAATATTTGACCAGGAGCGGTTCTTAGAGCTAGCAGACCGTAGTATACATTGTCGAGTTAAACGCGTGAAGGATATTGTAAAGCTTAAGTTAAGGACAAAGAAGTATTTATATACCTATAAAGCCGATCCTAATACCGCAGAAAATTTATTAACTCAAATCAATTGCAACATTATAGAACTGCGCTGAGAAGGAACAAAATTTAAATTTATCTTATTAGTAATTAATTGGAGCATTATCCATGAAGCATTTACCCGCAGATGAAACTTGTATAAGAACAGGTTTTTTGTGTACCAAGTGTGAGGAAAAACTAGAAAAGGGGGAAATCACTCCATTTGAGCTCGATTTATCGAAAGATTTTCTTGAATTACAAGACAATGGTAATTATACCTATTTAAAAGATGTCTCATTTTATAATGCCATAGATTATGAAGATGTTGTCATTTTAATAGTTGGTAAGAACGATAAAATTAGAATCACAGACGATTTGACGGATTGGGTTAAGGAAACCTACCAGATAGACAAATTAATCTTCATTGAAAAGACTGATAAACCCCGACCGGTCGTTGAAAACTTAATTGCACCTGGAAAATTAATTTCAATAAACGAAATCTTCTTGGCAACCGGAGATATAGAATATCGTGCCGTCATACCTCAGCAAGATAAGAAGAAGATTCTATTTACGAAGGGCGAACTTGAAGAACTTGTAGAAGAATTAACCGGTAAAGCCGTTCGAATAGAATTTGTGTAGGTTTTTCCTTTAATTTAGTCCATTTACTTTTATTTTTAATTCTTTAATATAAAGATTGTATCATGGTAGAGTATAAACAAGTTATCTTAATACGAACGGATATTAGCATGGGAACTGGAAAGAAATGCGCACAAGCGTGCCACGCGAGCGTGAGCTCTTCAAATGAGGTACGGCGAATAAATAAGCGGATATGGAAAAAATGGATTAATTCAGGTCAGAAAAAGGTTGTATTAAAGGTAGGTTCACTAGATGAATTAGAAGAAATCTATCGCCGATTGGAACGGGCTCAGATACCATGCCGGCAAATTAAGGACAAGGGCTTAACTCAGCTCTCACCTGGTACCGTCACGGCATTGGGTATAGGACCAGTTGAGGCAAATGAAGTGGATAAAATTACGGGAGATCTAAAACTATTATAATGGAAGTTTCATGAGTGAAAAGCATGGATTATGATTATGTGTTTGAGAAAAATACCGAACGGGAAGTAGAGACTTTTGTGGGCATAGAAGCCTATTCGACCCCTGATACTAAGGGTATAGGCGGGATCTATAAGGATTCCTATAAGGATTTTATTGTAAAGGAAATTACCGAGAGTGGGAAGGTTCTTGAAATAAATGAGGATCGGGACAATCCCACTTATCTTTCTAATAAAGACAACTATACCACTTTTAACCTAGTGAAGGTTAATAGGACTACTTTCAATGCGATTAATGAACTGAAGCAAGCATTAAAAATCTCCAGAAGGATTATTTCCTACTCTGGATTGAAGGATAAACACTCTATTAGCGTCCAAAAAGTCTCTATTAGGGGGGATTTCATTGCACAATTGAGCAATCTCAATCTCAAGGACATATTCATCAGGGATATCGCTCCCACTAAAAAGCGGGTACGAATAGGAAGCAACCGGGGTAATAATTTTACCATAACTCTGCGAAAGATACCACCTAAAAAAGATTTAGAGCAGCAAGTGAAGCAATTGCTAGGAAAATTAAAAGAAGTTGGATTTCCAAATTACTTTGGGTTGCAACGCTTTGGCACCTATCGCCCTAATTCCCACTTGATTAGCTTAAATCTATTGGAAGGCAACTATGAAAAAGCGGTTCGTGAGTTCGTGAGTACCCTTTACTCTTCGGAAAGTGATGACTTGTCTGAATGCAGAGCTAAAATGGGAACAGTCTTGAATAATGGTAAGAAGCTTAGAGAAGCGTATAAAAACTTTCCCAAGGGTTTAACATATGAATGTAACTTAATTGAGCATTTAATACGATATCCGGGTGATTATAAAGGTGCAATGCAGAATTTAAGTGACGACATCGTAAATCTTGTTATCAATGCATTCCAATCTTTTATTTTTAATAAACTTATAACCGAACGGGTCAGAGAAGGTATTCCCCTATTTAAACCGGTGAATGGCGATGTGATAAGCATATTGGACGATGTGAACGGTTTGGAAACGAATGCTCTATATACATACGGACACCATTATGATTCTTTTTTAGATGAAGCATTAAAGTTGAATCGAGCAGCAATAGTAGCGCCAATTATAGGATATGATACTGACTTAAACGATTTTCCACTTATGAAAAGGTTATTTAAAATTATCTTAAGGGAGGAGAACATCGATCCCCAAATCTACGATAGCGAACATCTTAAGAAATATAATCTTAAAGGGACATTTAGAAGTATACAAGCTAAACCAATTGGGCTCAAACTTCTTGATTATGGTGAAGATGAGGTATATGATAATAGGAAAAAGGTGAAATTTGAATTTTCACTAAATAAAGGGACCTATGCTACAATGCACCTCAGGGAATTGATTAAGGAAGTCAATATTTCAAATAATTAAAATATAAACCTTTCGATTTTAAATTTAACTTTAATAGCTCATCGAGTATAATCCTTCACATAAAGAGACGAATGATGGTCTAGATGGACATATATTGCCCTTCTTTAGGATAATAATTCCTTCATTAGAAGCAATCGAGAACTACTTTTCAATATTGAATATACAAATTAATTAAACTTAAAGCACGACTTTATAGTGATAAAATCTAATAATTACGAAATATTTAAAAAAATAAGATTAATAGAAATTTTTAGAATGTAAAAAAATGTCAGAGAATTTAGATGATTTAGGGGATTTAAGAAGGACGCATTACACAAAAGATATCTCTTCTGATATTGCGGGGGAAGAGGTAATCCTCGCTGGATGGGTGCGTAATTGGAGGGATTTAGGAGGCCTTAAATTTATCAACCTTCAAGATAAATACGGTGAACGCCAAGTTACTATGAAAAAAGGAGTTGTTTCTGATGAGATATTTGAGAAAGCAGAGTTAGGCTACCAGTATTGCATTATTTTAAAAGGGACTGTAAAAGCGTATGAAAAGGCACCAGGAGGAGTCGAAATCGTTCCAAACGATCTTCGAATTCTAAATAAGACTCCTGAAAAACTCCCCATTGATATGACAGGCGAAAGTGTTAGTGCGCTTGATCTACGGTTAGATCATCGAGCATTAGACCTCAGGTCCTTAAGAAACCAAGCTATCTTTGAAATTAGAGGAGAAGTCTTACGAGCAATCAGGACATTTCTTTTTGCTCAAGATTTTACGGAGATGACTACACCAAAAATCATTGGCTCGGCTACTGAGGGGGGAACGGAACTATTCCCTATTATGTATTTTGATAAAGAAGCCTTTTTAACGCAATCAGCACAATTATATAAAGAACAATTAAGTGGTGTATATGAGCGGGTCTTCGAGTTAAGTCCATGTTTTAGGGCTGAAAAGAGCCATACTAAGAGGCACCTCTGTGAGATTTTTGTTTTAGATATTGAAATGGCATTTGCAAATATGTCCGATGTATTGGAGACGCTGGAAAACTTGATCCACGATGTTATTCAGAGTGTTAGGGATAATAAGATGGAGGCACTTACGTTTTTAAATATGGATGATAGGACCACTGTGCCCGAGATTCCCTTCCCGAGGTACAGATATGAGGAAATTATTGAATTGATTAATACTAAATTAGGAATTCCGCTTGAGTTTGGGGAAGATATCCCAACAGAGGCATATAGGAAATTGGGTGAAGAATTAAAAGGTTATTACTATATTACTCATTGGCCTTATTCAATTAAGCCCTTTTATATTCAACAATCCGAGGGCCCAAAATATAGTGAATCGTTTGATCTACAAAAAGGGTGGTTAGAATTAACATCTGGGGGAACAAGGGTACATAATAAGAAGAGATTAGAGCAAGCCCTAGAGGAGAAAGGATTAAACCCCGATGCATTTGAATCACATTTAAGAACTTTCGAATATGGAATGCCACCGCACGCGGGTGTTGGACTTGGAATCGCACGATGGATCACAATATTGTGTGGCTTAGATGATATCCGAGAGGCAGTGATGTATCCTCGGACTCCCGATCGATTGCATCCATAATTTTAATATTGTGAAGGTTTAGTCTATGAAAGAAAAATTTGAATGTTATATTAAAGCTGGAAAAGCAGTGGCAGCTGCAAAGCGCTTAGCAAGAAAACTCACGGAGCCCGGCGTTCCCTTTTTAGACATCGCAAACAAATGCGAGGAAGAGATCATTAAGCATGGAGCAGGGCTTTCCTTTCCCGTGAACCTTTCTCTGAATGAGATTGCTGCACATTATAGCCCACCAATTGGTGATAAATCGCTTGTTCCCGACAAAGGACTACTGAAAATTGATATTGGCTCCCATTTTAAAGGATATATAGCGGATTCGGCTATAACCATAAATATTGATGGTGATCCTCAGCTTCAAACATATTGTGAAGCAGCAAAAGCTGGATTAAACGCAGCAATCAAGATCTTTAAACCAGGAACAAAGTTATATGAGTTGGGCGAGGCAATTGCTAATGAAATTATCGGAATGGGACTAAGACCGATAACTAATCTGGGTGGTCATCAGTTGGAGCAATATGACTTGCATGCTGGAGCCTTTATCCCTAACTTTAAACAAAAAGTCCATAATCAAGTATTAAAACCGGGGGATGCCTATGCGTGCGAACCTTTCACCACTTCAGGGGCCGGAAATGTGAAGAACGGAAAGGATGCCTATATTTTTCGGTTTTCTCGCCGCAAGACTAAGAACATGCCCTACGAACTTCAGAGTTATATGAATAAAATCGAACATAATTTCGGCCATTTACCCTTTTCTCCGCGCTGGATAAAACGGGAAAAATTGATTCCCGAAAAAAAGGTCCAACGTACTGTAAACATGTTTGTGAGAAAAAGAGTACTTGAGCAATATAATATTTTAATAGAACGGACTAATCAGCCCGTCGCTCAGTTCGAACATACAATGTTTATAGATATGGACGGGAATACAGTTGTAACCACCTATGAGTAACATATTGGATAATCTACACGTTATTATATTATGCGCTGGCAAGGGAACTCGCTTAGGCGATATTACTAACAAGATCCCAAAACCTCTGGTGAAAATTAAAGAATTAGATAATAGACCGATCATTTATTCTGTTCTATCTTCGCTGGCGAATTCTAGCTTCCAACATTTATGGATTGTTAAAGGGTACATAGCACATAAGATACAAGCATATATCTCATCATTGAAGGAGCATCACCACTTTCCGAATCTAACTATTAACACAATTGACTCAAAAAATGATTTTAAATTAGGACCGCTCCATTCTTTTCTTTCAATTCGTAAAAATAAGCAGTTATACAAAGAAAACCATATATATCTCGTTATTCCGGGGGATACAATCTTTCCAAGCTCTTTTCTGGAACAAATCTCTCTTTTTATCAATATTTATGTTGAAATTGTAATGAAATATCCCGTTATATTTTATCGCAAGATTAAGATTAGGGAGTTAACACAGATGTATCAAGAAAGTCAAGAAAACCCTTTAAAAGCACTTTCAACTCTTCGTTCAATTCCCTCACAACCTCACTTTTTAGAAAAAATACATACTATTTCTCCTTCTCAATTGGATCCTGATGAAGTTATTAAGCAATTATATCCTTGCTTCTTACTGACATATTCCACTCTCCAACGCATGCTTAATCCACAAATGGAGTTAAAGAATGTAGCGTCAATTGCACAATTAATTAACATCTATTCAAGCGAAGGGGGTAAGGTGTATATTAGGCCATTTGAAGAAAGTTATAATTTTTATGATTTAGATTACAAAACAGATTTAAACCGAATTAAATACGAAAAATAAAGAGACTAGACAGTAGGCTTCATTGAATCGGAGTTCAATGTGTCAAACGGATATTTTTTGAATCAAGGTACCTTTCGAACTTTACAATCTATATAAGAATTTTGAACTAATACTACCCACCTTAATTTCTTTCCTACTTCTTAGTCAGTGAGTTGCCATATTAACTATTACCGGAGTTCTGTTAAATATCCAGAAGATAATAGGTCCCGTTATGAGATGATGAATGAAATGAAGGGAATGTTTTTGTTTGGAACGATCCATCGATTTAAAAAAGTGTCGCGCGAAAAATGATGGTTATTTATACATGCGCTATAAAATATATTGTCGGTGCTTTATATTCAAATAAAATCTAAAACTACTTTTGAATGTGTACCCGTTTCTTTTACCATTGATTGCCTACTGTCTGATAATTAATATAGATTAATTCATATTTAAACTTTTAGGTTAATCATAATTATTTATTTGGAGTATTTTATTATTAAATATAATATTGATCTGTTATGTCACAATCAAATCTACTCATTAAAATTCAACTCTATGGCATAGGAGTTTTAAAGGCAAAGATAATGAGGCATTTATCACCCCTCACAATCGATAAATTCCTTCAGAAACTCCCCCTTGTATTAAGAGGGCGATTTTCCTTTAAATCAAAGAAATATTGGACCCTTCCGGGCGTTGAAATCTATAAGGGCCTCAACAATAGCGCGGATAATGAAGCTCAAAAGGGTGATATCGTCTATAACCCTAAAACTGATGAAATATTGATCATCTTAGAAGATCAAACTCTTCCTAACAAAGTAAATAAAATTGGGGAGATTATAAATGATCTCGCAGTAATTTTAAAGGCGAGGAATGGTTTAAGTACTAAAATAACCCAAATTAAACAGAAATCTACTGAATAAAATGGTACAGAATAAACGTTTAAACATCATCTTCATTATTATTTACTTATCGGTATTTACTTATATAATTCTCTTTTTATTAGTATCCCCCTTTCAATCACTTATGATTGACTTACGGGATTCATTAAATGTCATCACGGCAGGGGGTAATTATTTTTGGGCGCTCATAATCTCGTTCGGGATCTGTTTTTTAGGATCTGCTTCAATTGGGTTCCCTATACCATTTCCTATCGTGCTGTTTTATCTCTCGCGCTCGGTTATTGACCGATTTAAAGTTGGATTAGTCTTCGCTCAACTTATAATGAACCCCCTCTTTTGGCTTGAAATCGTGGGGCTGACCGTGGCGGGGGGATTGGGGGCGGCATGTGGGGAATTGACGGGCTATGTCCTGGGTTATGGCGCTAAGCGGCTTGAAGAAACGAAAGGATCTGAATCATTAAGGCATTTAAATGGGTTTAGTAAATTAATCTTAAAGAATGAAAAGAAGACTGCTCTCTATGTATTTCTATTTGCTTTAACCCCACTTCCGGATGATATCATATTTATTCCTATAGGCATGCGAAAATATCCGCTCTGGAAAACGTTAATTCCCGCTTGGTTGGGAAAGAATTTCACGATTCTTGTTTACTGCTGTTGGCCCCTTTTCCTTGACGCTGGGCTCATCGCAACGGGTTTGGAATCGGACCCCATTTCGACCATCATTACAGAAGCTGTTATTCTGATCTTTACAATTACAGTAATGTATTTCATATTTGCATTTGATTGGGAGCGATATGCTGAAAACAGGGAATTTATGCGTGAGGAAAAAGGTAAAAAAAAGATTAAATGAATGGTTTGATCCAAGACCCCCGTAATATTTTATTAATTGCTTAGAATGTTGGGGAATTTTTTGATAGATTTTGTAAAAGAGAATAAATAACTAACGGGATATATATAAGGCCAAATCTCTTAGCTGATAATAGATGGTAAATCAACCACTAATTCGATATTTTACCATCCTTATATAAACTACCTTTATTAATAAATAATTTAGATTCCTAACTAACCACTCCTAAAAAATCTTAACCTTAAGCCTAATGGGTTTAAAACTTAGTTAGAATTGTTCTTTAAACAATTCTTGCAAACAAATACTACTTTTCTTTTATTCTCTGAATTTTCATGGTCTTTTTTCGAAGAACAATTGCTATCACGAAAAGCGACAGGAAACAACGAGCGTGAGGGCTTGGTTACCAATCGAACCGGCCGGCGCGTAAAAAGGTTCCGGCACGATTATTTGGTTTTTTCGTCCAG